>CACYBS010000237.1 GCA_902772725.1 Erysipelothrix rhusiopathiae | reverse complement strand
TTTTATCCCCCGGTCTTACATTGCGGATATAGATTGGAAAATCTTCTTCTTTCACATCTACCGATTCGATGGTTTTTCCGCTTTGACACAGTTTAAAATTCGGAGTTGTAATGTACTCAAGATTATCCAGCTTCACAAAAACAGGTTCTTTTTTCTTTTCCTTGATCAGCTTTCCATCAAAGCTTTCCAGATAAAAATCTTTCATATCAATCAAACAGTCTGATTGAAGCTGTCGGCATAAATCTTTTAATGCATGCCTTGAATAATGATGATGGCTGATCTCATACAGCCAGGTATCTAAGATTAACAAGGCATCGGGATGCGCAGTCAAAGAATTGACGGAATAATCCCACTTATCTAAGAATTCTTCAATCCTTTCTCTGCGTAAAGAAAGTAATTTGTTAGAATCTTCGATTTCCTGAACATATTTATCCTTTTGGTCAGGTGTCATCTTTTCAATCAGAGAATGGCGGATCTTATTACGGGTATAATCATTGGATAGATTGGATTCATCAATTCCGTATTCGATTCCATTCTGTATGCAGTAATCGGCAAGTTCAGCCTTGGTGTATTTCAACAAGGGACGTACAACCGGAACACCTTTATAGACTATCCTTTCTCTTAAGCCGTAATGATCACACAACATATTTCTCTGCCTTTGAAAAAGATACGTTTCTATATGATCATCCTTATGATGGGCAATAAAGATTTCTCCGTTTTTTCCTGCCAATTCTACAAAAAAATCATAGCGCACTTCTCTTGCCCAGCTTTGAAAATTAATATCCCCGGGATAATGCGGAGATAATACCGAAAGCCCGATATTGTATCTGTCACAATAGCTTTTGACAATATTTTCATCCCTGTCGGCAGTAGGTCTTTTATGATAATTGACATGAGCCACATGAATATCATATTTCCCGGATTTTCTTAAAATATCTAAAAGCGCCATGCTGTCAGGTCCCCCGGAGCATGCCGCAACACAAAACTTTTTCATTTTTTTCCTTTCAGCTGATACAGTCAATCACGCGCTTGCGAATTGTCTGAAATAAACGGCTTGATACAGGAATATGTGCCTTCACATCAATGATGCGGGACGTGTTGATCCACTTGGCATCATTTAAAAAGAGCACTGAAGATTTATTCAATCCTTCAATATTCCCTAAGCGCATCAAATGCGTTTTACCATGTACATTGTTTCTCGACCACGCTTCTTTAGCTGCCTTTTGGTTTCCGCTCATCGGCACCACAAACGCCTTTCCGTTTTTAAAGGCAAGAATCAAGCCAAAATGTTGATAACCGATCTCTAATAAATACGCCATCCCAAAATCTATATAACAGATATCACCTGCACGAACCTTTACATTTAAAGGCTGGCAGGAATATAACTGTTTGCGTCGACAGAAATTCATTTTTGAAATCATATAATCAAAAACTTCATCCGGACTTAATTGTTTTAACATCTCCTGTTCATCAAGGCTGGCTGATTCTACTAAAGATTCCAGATTATCATCTGCAAGTATTTTATTTTTTAAATTCATCCATTCTTTTGGTTCCATACTACTATTGAACCATGCTCATATCACAATAGCCTTTCAATTTGAATTCTTTTTTAATTTTTTCTTAAAAGATTCCCATTTTCGGGAAATTCGACGATATAAACCAATCATCGGATGATAGTGTTTCGATATCATTCCTGATTTTTCAATAAATAATTCAACACCCATTAAGATCACCAACATGGTTAAAAAGCCGATGTTTCGGTTGATCATATACACAAAAGCGCTGAGTCCGAATAATGCCGTTAGGCCGCACATGATGACTACGGTATTGCGATGTCCAAACTGCTTCATCAACATATGATGTAGATGGCTTTTATCCGCTTCCATAAACCGTTGTCCTTTTAAAGTTCTTCGCACAATGGCCGATAAAGTATCAATAATCGGTACCATCAATATTAAGATCGGCAAAGCTAAAGTCATGATCGAGGAGCTCTTAAATCCGATTAAGGATATGGTAGAAATCATAAACCCCAGAAATAAAGAGCCGCAGTCCCCCATAAAAATACTGGCAGGATAGGCATTGTATACCAGAAAACCGGCAGCGGCGGCCGCCAGAATAAAGGCGATATTCATAATATCAAAACGTCTTTCGATAATCGAAAGAGAACCCGCAATCACAAGCACGATAACGCTCATGCCGCCGGCTAAGCCATCTAAGCCATCGATCAGGTTAACCGCATTGGTGATTCCGACAATCCAGAACATCGTAAACAATACCGAAATGACACCCATGTCGATACTCACGCCAAAAGGCAGACGCAGCACATCTACCGAGACACCGAAAAAGATGACAACAGCTGCCGCAATCACCTCAATCAACAGCTTCATGCGGGGCGTCAAATCACTCAAATCATCGATCAAACCCGCAAAAAACATGATGCTGCCGCCGGCTACAATTCCGGTAACCGCACGGTCAGGCTTCACATAATGCGCCATTGTCACAATAAAGGCAATATAAATCGCAATGCCGCCAATACGGGAGATGATCCCGTGATGCACCGTACGGGCATTTTCTAAGGCATATGCCTTTGCCCAATTGGAATATATTTTGATGATAGGTGTCAGGCAAAGCGAAATCAAAAAAGGCATTGCCAGCATTTCTATATCGATCATTACTTCATCACCCTAGCATTCATTAGAGGATCTTCCTCCGGTTTATCGTTACAATAAACTTTACAATTTAATTCCTGTTCCAACATTTGGCGAAGTCCGAACAAACGCGCCAGCCCTCCGGATAAACGAATTCCTTTTGACAGTACATCTTTCTGTCCGGCTTTTTTCAAGTTTGTCTTCACCCACAATATAATCTGCTTTTCAACCGTTTCGATCGGCTCCCATAAATCGGAAGCAGGTGTTTCAATTTCACTGAATTTTTGATACCGGTTCAGCCCTAAGCAGGTCAGTTTACGATTTCGGCTGTTCCAGAATGCCTCACTTGCCCCATTACATAAAGCTAACGCATCTTCATCGGAGATAATACACCGCGTTTTAGAAGCTACTTTCCGCTTGATCTGTTCATTAATGGTATCGGCTCCCAGATTGATCACACTGCTGAATACTTCATCATCTACATATAAATGCATCTCCGTATAGTTATGACCAACATGGATCACGCAATCGGTTAAATCACTTTGATACAGCCGGGCGGTATCGATAAACATGATTTTTTTCATCCGTAAAGCTTTTAAATCTGTCTCCAGCTTCTGCCTAAAAGAATCATCCATCCATGCAGGTTGTACCACAATGCATGTGGAAGGCATCAAAGAAGTTCCTGCCTTCAAGGCATCAAACCCTGCTTTTAAGATGGGCATAAGCTCCCCGTTGATTCTTCCTGCCTGTATCGGATAACGGACACGAAAAGATGCATCCTTATAAATATAGCGAAACGTATCAGTGCCCGTTGCCATCAATTCATCATCGTGATAGGCAGCACAGGTACGAACCGCAGCCAGCTTTTTATCCGATACACTGTAAAATAGGCATTGGAAAGATCCGGGATCCACAATATATCTTTTCTCGAACATAGTCCGCCTTACAATCCATTAAAAATCGTTAAGGCAAAAATTGCCTGAGAACTTAAATAACCCAATACCAGCGATAATAAAAACATCAGCAGCATCACCTTGGCAGGCTGCCTTACATTACAGAATTTATCAAATTGAACAGCGCTGATCGCCCAGAAGCTGAGCGCAAAACAAACCGCAAATACCAGCAGCTGGATAATTGATACCGTCATATTTCCCCCTTATCCCACAAAGACAACTTCCGCAAACGGATATTTTGTCTTCATTTCTTCTTTTATTTTATATAGTAAATCAACATCCTGACTAAATCCCATCATGGAGGAACCGGAACCGGACATCATGACACGATCAAGTCCAAAGGACATCATTTCATCTTTCAGTGTTGTTAACACGGGAAGCAGCTCAAAGGCCGGTGCTTCCAGTGCATTGTTCATCGATTGAATCAAGCCGCTGTAAGACTTTTCTTCAATGGCCTTTGCGACACCATCCACATCTACCAAAGCAGGAATGGTCTCGTGCCACTTTTTAAAGCAGGCCGGTGTTGAAACACCACCCTCCGGCTTAACGATCAAAATCGGAAATCTCCAGTCGGTCTGAATCGGAGTAATGATTTCTCCGATTCCCTGAACTCTCGCAAATTTTTTGAAGATGCAGAAAGGAACGTCTGCCCCCACTTCTTTGCCCATTAAAATCTGTTTTTCCAAAGGGCATTCTATGTTTTCTAATTTCAACAGACCTTCTAAAACTCCGGCACCATCCGCACTTCCTCCGGCTAGACCGGCTTCGGCCGGGATGTTTTTCTTTACAAGAATCTTATAGCTGTGATGGATATGAAATGTCTTGCGGAATACTTCCACCATCTTATGGACGGTGCTGTTGGAAGGAAGCTCCATCCCTACTCCGATAAACTCATCCTTATCTGATATTTCTATATCGATTTCATCAAACAGGGAAATCGGAGCCATAATCATATCTAAGTTATGATATCCATTGGCAAACTGTCCAATAACATCCAGTGCTAAATTAACTTTAGCGGGCGCATAAATCTTCATAAGAAACCTCGTATAAATGGATAAAATCGGCTAGCGTACACTGCTGGGCACGGATAGATGGATCTAATCCGGCAGTCTCAAGCAGGGATTTTGCCGTATTCTTATCATTAAATAATGTTTGAAAATTATTATAAATGGTCTTTCTTCGCTGCTTGAAGCAGGCTTTGACCATCTCAAAGAACAACTCTTCATCCTTTAAAGAATAGAGATGATGGAAAGTGAATTGAACGACAACGGAATCCACATTCGGTTTAGGAGAAAACACATGCCGTGATACATCCATCACCTTTTTTACATTACAGCGATATTGTGTAATGACACTTAAGGCGTTGTATTCTTTATCATTATTACGGGCAAGAAATCTGTCTCCGACTTCCTTCTGCATCATGACCGTAATTCTTTCAATCGGCTCTTTTGCCTCAAATAATTTAAACAAAATCGGCGTTGTGATGTAGTAAGGAAGGTTGGAGGCAAAGACAACCTTTTGGTTTTCTTTCCGGAATGAGCGGATCACTTCATTCACATCCGCCTCTAAGAAATCCTGAAGAATGATTTCTAATCCCTCATCCTTAATTTCCTTTTTTAAGATATCCGGCAGCCTTTCATCAATCTCAAAGGCAACAACTCTGTCAGCTCTTTTACACAGCTGCTCCGTGAGTGCGCCGATACCCGGCCCGATCTCAAATACCAGCTCATCGCGATCTTGTATGGCAGCTTCGGCAATCTTTTCCACAACCCGGGGTTCAATAATAAAATTCTGGCCGTATGTCTTCTTGGTAAAGATGCCATATTTTTCCTGGATTTCTTTTGTCCGTCGGATTGTCGCAATTGGATTGGTCATACATTCTCCCCTAAAAATTCTATAATTTCCTGTTTGGAAACACCCATTTGGTTTAACCGCTTAAAACAGGTCTTCGCATTACAGGGACCGATATAAAAGCCTTCACATACCTGAAAGCGTCTCTTGGAATCACCTACAAGACCCAGATCGATAAAATCGTTCCAATCCAGCGACCGGTCTTTTGATGCAAAGGTGACACAGTGTTTCAAGCTTTCCTCTAAGTCTTCCTTTGAAGCATGTTCTACCCCTACTTTTTTAGGGGTTCTTGCCTTTTCTTTTTTTATAAACGCATTTTTACAGCCCGGTACTGCCTCGTTAATCAGCCGGCGAATATGTTCTCCCGGTGTATCGGGGTCCGTAAAAATAATGACTCCTCTTTTTTCTTTAGCCATCTTGATGCGTTCAATTGTGGCTTCATTGACCTGGTCGCCACCTGTTTCAATCGTATCACAATCAAAATAGCTCTGCATGACATTCGTGTCGTTTTTCCCTTCCACGACAATGATCTCTTTGATTCTTTTCATAATGACAGATTATAACATCCTTTGATCATAAAAAAAATCCTTCATTTGAAGGATCATTTTAAACCTTTTGGGATAATGTAGTAGTCCATTAGATAATGGCCTACGCCGCCGTCTTTGCACTCGTAATCCGTTATGTCATCCGCAATTTCCATTGTTTGAGGGGCACTGTTTTTAAGCGCAACACCCCATCCGCATACTTCCAGCAGCGAATTATCGTTTTCATTATCACCAAAGGCAATAATATTATCTAAATTCAGGTTATGGTCTTGGGCATAATGTTTTAAACCGGTTCCCTTATCAATGCCTTTATGCATGATTTCTACGGTTCCCGGGAAAGTTCCGACAATTTGATAATGATCGGATAGTTTTTCTTCATAACGCTCACGGATCATTTTTTCTACATCCGGTGTTGTGCGGAACAAAAATTTATACGTCGGTTTTTCACAGAATCCTTCCACATCCCCTGTTTTGTCGATAAAATTAAACCCATGCCGCTTCATTGAGCGCATTAACTCATCATTAATATACATCGCATTATGGTTTCCGCCGCCTTCTGCATTGATTGCGATTTGGTATTTTTCAATCAAAGGCATCATGCAGTAAAGCACTTCCTTCATTTCATCAACCGTCATGAAATCCACCGACCATAAATGCTTGGAAGCTGTATCGTAAACCATACCGCCGTTCATACCAATCAAAAAGTCAAACTCATAGTCTAATCCCCAATCTCTGGCCTGATTTAACAGTCTTTGATCGATTTCTCTACCTGTTGCCAATCCCAGCAGAATACCATTGTCATGAAGAATTTGCAGTGCTTCTTTGACTACATCAGGAAGAGGCTCTCCCTTTGCGGTAAGAGTCATATCGATATCTGCTACAAATGCGTCAATTTTTTCTATCATACTTATTCCCTTCCATTCAAAACATAGAAATTATACTTTCCGCTTTTCCGATTGTCTATTTATTTGACACAAATTAAGGATTTCTTTTTTGTTATAAGAATTTTGATATAATGAAATCGGTGATGCATATGTTAAAAATTCCTAGAAACGGCACAATAATTGCGCCTGCTTCCTTACATCTTCCCCTCTATCAGATCATAACCGAACAGTACGGTAATATTCAGGGGATTGAAGTAATCACGCTGCAGACTCTGATCAACCGTCTGGTTCCAGGGGACTTTGATGAACATCTGGAACTTCTGTATAAATATAAAGAAGCTTTGGAAAACCTGTCAAAAGATAATATTTTCTATCCAAGCCGACAGGATCCGATTTTCTTAGATGCCTGCCTGTCTTTTTTGCGTCAATATGTTTCCTACGGACTATCTTTTGAAGATTTACCGGAAGAATCACGCAAAGAAAAGGATATCAAGGAAGTCTTAATGGAAATAAAGAAGATCGAACTAAGAGAATCCCGATTTCCTTCCGTCTTACAGAATGACGGAAATTTTTCGAATGTCTATATCTTAAAGAAAGAATATTCGATGCAGGATATGCTCTGGATTGATTATTTATTAAAGAATGGCGCTTCTTATATCGAAAAAGAAGAAACCCAGATAAAAGAATATTGGTCAGCCGCCAATCCCCGCAAGCTGGCAGTGGCGATTGCCCATTCTATCATCGATAACGATTTGAACGCCGATGATATCTTTATTGCCGCCACATCGCAAACCGATAAGGAGATATTATCTCAGATCTTCGATCAGTTTGAGATTCCCTATACGCTTTTATCAAATAACCTGCCATCTTTAATCACAAGCGAATGGTGTTCTATATTGGAATATATGAAAAATCCGGATATCGATCATTATAAACATTTGATCGATACCTTATATCGTTCAAGCGCTTCTTTTGTTCCGGACTTTTTAGAAGAGCAGCCTGCTTTTTATCCGGATATGACCTGCCGCTTACAGGACATGGAATACGAAGATAATGCGTTAATGGATCAACGCAGCTTTGAACAGCTCCAAAGCGCAGAAATAAAAACTTATGAGTGGATGAAGGAACATGAATTCCTTTTGAATATAGATATGGAAAGAGCTGCTTTGTTGATACAGGAGCTTAATCCAAATCCTTCGCTTGAAGATTTATCCGCTTTTCAAAAGTGTATGGACTTAATCATTCAGGCAAAACCATATATTCACGATTCTAATGATTTGAGTTTATTAATTCATCAAATCGAAACTATGCCGGATTCAAAATCCACTTCTGTTTACACGGGTATTTTAATTGGAAAACGAGATGAAATTACCGCACTTCGTCCCATCAACATCTTATTTAATACGCATGCAGCTACTTATCCTGCTTATCAGCTGGCCGGAGGTATCTTTGATGAAGCGTATCTTTCTAAGACAAAGCTTCCTTCTTTAAAGGAGCGCTTAGATATTCAGAAAACACAGATGGAATCGGGATTAAGTCAGGCAGCACATTTAATTGTTGGGTATCCGGAAGCCGATTCACAGGGAAAAGTTTATCAGCCAAGTGATGAAATTCAAGCTTTTTTAGGTATCGATTCTGTTTCAAAGAACTATCCTGACAGTTCAATTTATGAATCACCTCAATTTAAATTGAGTGCAGATAGTGCTGATTCTCTGTTCTTTGACAAAGAACCGATTCGAATGTCCGTCTCCCGTTTAGAGACTTTTACAAGCTGCCCTTTAAAACATTTCCTTACCTACGGACTTAAATTAAACGAAAAAACCGAATGGTCGGATATTCGCTCACAGGGAACGATGTTACATAAGATCATTGAAAACTTAACTCTGAAATACGGAAAGGAATATGCTTCCACATCCAGAGATGAGCTTCATTCCATCATTGAAAAAGAGTACGCCTTCGGTAAGAAAGTCTATCCGCACCGCTCCGATTGGATCAACAGCCAAATTGAAGAGCTCACCTATAAACTGGCTTTAGTATTAGAACAGCTAAACGATTTTGAATCCAATTGGCATATGAATATTAAAGAACGGGAATATCGTTATGACTTAGAAGTAGAAGGTTTGGATCGTAAAATAATTCTATACGGTTATATTGACAGAGTGGATACATCCCCGAGCTCGTTTGCGGTATTTGATTATAAATCCGGAAAACGCGAATTAAAGAAAGACCACTTTGAAGCCGGATTATCATTGCAGTTATGCGTATATACCCTTGCGTATGAAAAAGAATCCGGATTAATACCGGCCGGAAACTTCTATATTTCATTAAATAAGATCTCTGAAGAACAATTCGCAGTAAAGCTTGGATACACCAAGAATAACGGATGGACAGAAATCGATGAAGCCAACATTTTAGAGGCCTATACAAAAGATAGAAAATTTGAAGGATGGATCTACGAAAAAGATTCTCCTTATGTAACAAAGGAAGAACAGCTCAAGACAAAAACACAAACCAAAGAATTAGATCATCTGACCGGGTTAAAGGGTCCGGAGTTTAAAGAAGTAAAAGAAAAAATAAAAATTATCGTTGAGAATATTTTAGAGGATATCGCTTCGGGAAACATTGAACCCGCTTATATTGAGCAGGCATGCCAATGGTGTTCTTACAAGCCGATCTGCCGTAATTCCCGAATAGAAGCCCCTATGAAATCTTTTGTGGATAAGGAGGTGGAATAATGCCGTTTACCGTAGACCAACAAAGTGCCATCAACGCCCGTGGTAAAAATATTTTGGTTTCGGCCAGCGCCGGAAGCGGAAAGACAAGCGTGCTTGTAGAACGCTTATGTAAACTGGTATTGGAAGGAATGTCCATCGATTCCATTTTGGCAATGACCTTTACCAACGATGCCGCCGCCGAAATGAAGGCCCGCTTATTAAAGGCATTACAGGATAAAAACGAAAATGAGCCTTCTGAATATTTAAGCGGTCAGATGGCGCTTCTTCAAACAGCCTCCATCTGCACCATTGACTCTTTCTGTAATTCAATTGTACAGAAATATTACTATAAATTAGGTATATCCTACACTATGGCAAAAACGGTCGCTTCCCAATCGCAGACAGACAGCGCCTTTCATATGGCATATGAAAGCGCCTGCCGCAATATGGCTCCCGAACGCTTTGCCCGCCTTAAGCTTTATTTCCAAACATACGGAAAAAAGGATGCGGATATGGCTGCTCAGATCAAAAGATTTATCAATCTGGCCAACTCTAAACCGGAACCGAAACAATGGATAGAAAAGATCATTCAGGACTCTAAAGAGAAACCGGATGAAAATACTTTATTCTGGTTCCTGTTATATTTTAGAGAGCGTATTTTAGCGCTTCTTGAGATGTGTGATGAGCTCACCCTTATTTCCGATACACCGGAAGTCTTCCAGGCTAAGAAACCGAAACTGCAGGATTGTCTTGCGATATTGGACAAATACGACTATCCGGCATTTATTCAGGCATTCCGTGTTTATTTTGAATCCACTCCACCGATCAAAGGTGGCAAAAAATCCGGATTGGATGACAGTATCGTAAAAGAATTCAAAAATTATGAAGGTGCCATCGCTCAATATTTATTCAGTGAAGATGATTTCAATAAGGATAGAGCGTATGTATCCGAATTTGTCGAAGCATATTGTGAGCTTGCGTTAAATACCTCTGCCCTTTTCGCCGAGTACAAAAAAGCCCTGGAGATTATCGACTACAACGATATGGAACATTTCACCTATGAGCTTTTACAGATGAGCGATGTCCGTGAAGAAGTGCGCACAAAATATCAAACTATCTTAGTCGATGAATTCCAGGATACCAATGACCTTCAGGAGAATATCATTGCCTGCATTGCCGATATCGAAGATAAAAAAGTATTCCGCGTCGGCGATATCAAACAATCCATTTACGGATTCAGGCAGGCAAGACCGTCAATCATGAAGGGTCATATGGAACGCAAAGATGAATACAGTCAAACCATCGTTCTAAAAGATAACTTCCGATCCGGAAAAGGGATTGTGGATTTCAATAATCTGTTTTATGAAAAAATCATGAACTCCGAATTATTAGGCGATAATTTTTCGGAGGATGATCTTGCCCGAAGCGGAAAAAAGCTGACACAGGAAGAAATTCAAAAGGAAGAAACGTGTAATCCGATTCCTGTCCGCTTTCTTTATACCGCAGTGGATCCATGGTTAAGATCCCAAAACGAAGATATTAAGAAACAGACGGCCAGAAAGCTGCATCGAATCAACATCAACAATTTGATTGCAGAAGATATTTTAAAAAGAGTAGAAGCAGGAAGATCTTATCGCGATATCTGTATATTGACCCGAAGCCATACACGCCAGGAAGATTTGAAAGCTACCTTAGAGGCCTACGGTATTCCTGTTATGGCAGAGATTGGAAAAGGATTCTACTCCAATTCAGCGATTCAAATCGTAGTCAATGTACTTAAAGCGATGGTCAACCCTTACGATGATATTGCCCTGGCAGGAGCTTTAATGTCGCCGATCCTAAATGTGGATTCACAAATGTTGGCAGATGCCTGCATGAATAAAGACCGTTATTCATATCTATACCCGCATATTAAAGATGAGCCATGGATGTCACCGTGGACCGATATTCAAAAATTGATTTATCAGCCGCTGCCGGAAATGATTCGCTCCATTTATAAGATTAATGATTTTTATGAAAATCATACTTCATCACAGGATAAAACGAACTTGGATTTATTTTTAGAGATTGCGTCCAACTACGTAAACCAGAAAGATATTCGGGGATTTATCCGTTATGTCAGTGAAGAAGCCGATCAAGACTCAGTAGGAGAGGCTGCCCGCTTCGGAAAAAATGAAGATGTTGTACAGATTAAGACCATCCATGGATCGAAAGGGTTACAGTACAAGGTTGTATACTTGTACTCTACGCACGAATCCAGAGATCACGATGGCTCTAATCCACTTTTGGCAGATGCCGATCTGGGATTATGTCCGGCAGGTATTGATCCTGAATTTAAAATCAAGCGGGAATCTATGGCCCATATTGCGGCAAGGACCAAGAAATTCCATGATGAGCTAAATGAAGAGATGCGTATTTTATATGTGGCAACCACAAGACCGATCTTCGAACTTGTGATTGTGGATGCGATTGATGATTTAACGAATTATCCAACCAAGTTTAACGCCAGATCGCTGCTTTCTAAAAAGAGTTATACCGGATGGCTGTTAAATACCAGAGAAGATACCGGATTGCATCTGGATTATGTCGATACATTATCCCAAACACCGACTGCTTCACAAACCGCACATGCTGCCACAAAGAAAGTGTACACCCGTCCGGTACAGGTTTTACAATCGGCAACCGCATCGGCAGCCAAGGTTCACCTGGTGTGGCCTGCAATTTCTTTTGAAAAGAATATGGGAACCGTACGCGGTACCGTATTTCATGAAATTGCCGGAGGCTGCAGCTATCCTTATAAAAAGGAGGAGTGTATCGCATTTGCGTCCAAACATGGATTTACCATCACCGATCGTGATTTCATCAAATTTGAAGCCCTCAACAACAATCCGGATTATGCGAAATGGATGGCATCAAAACACGAATTTGAAAGCAGCTATATCATCGCAGAAAACGGAACCATCACCCATGGTTTTATGGATTTAGTAGCATGGTTAGAGGACAAGATCATTATTTTAGACTTTAAAACCGATGCGCTTGATAACCCGCAGGATTTCATCGATCGCTACGCTGTTCAGCTTCAAACCTATAAAGAAGCCATGTCGAAAATGAGTGATCTGCCGATTGAAACCTATATCTGGTCCTTTAGAAATAACGCATTGATATCCTTATAAATAAAACATTCCCTTCCGTTTATCCCAAATGGAAGGGCTTTTATTTCAATATCCTTAAGAATATGCCGATTTAATTTGAACTTTTATTTTTAATAGCTTACAATGTTTGCGTCTATATTATAGAAAGGGAGAAAGTATTAAATATGGATAAGTTCTTTAAATTAACTGAAAAGGGAACGAATGTCAGAACCGAACTGATTGCCGGTTTGACAACTTTCCTGGCTATGGCTTACATCCTTGGTGTTAACCCTTCTGTTCTGGGTGATGCAGGAATGGATGTTAGCTCTGTATTCATGGCTACCGCTATTTCCTCCGGTCTTGCCTCCATCTTAATGGGTCTTTTGGCAAACTACCCTGTCGCATTAGCGCCTGGTATGGGTGTAAACGCATTATTCTCTTATACCATCGTATTAGCTATGGGTTACAGCTGGCAGGCAGCTTTAGCTGCTGTATTCATTTCCGGTATTATCTTCGTAGTGATTTCCATTACAGGTATCCGTCAATGGATCATTAACGCAATTCCGGTACAGATCAAGCTTGCGATCGGTGCAGGTATCGGCTTCTTTATCGCATTCATCGGATTAAAAAATGCAGGTATCATCATCGCTAACCAGGCAACATTTGTAGGTATCGGTGATTTATCCGATCCGGCAGTACTGCTTGCAATCTTTGGTTTATTTGTAACAATCTTCTTAGTAATTAAGAATGTTCCGGCTGCTGTATTCGTAGGTATGGTTATTACTGCTGCAGTGGGAATCGTCTTAGGTATGTCAGGCTGCGCAGGTATGCCTGCATTACCACAGTCCTGGGCTTTAAACTTCCGTATGGAAGGCTTAGGTGCATGTTTTGCCGGAATGGGTGAATTATTCTCCAGTCCGTTTAATGCGTTCGTGATCATCTTCTCATTCTTATTCGTTGACTTCTTCGATACAGCAGGTACTTTGGTTGCGATTGGTAACCGTATCGGTCTTGTAGATAGAAACGGACAATTAGAAAATGCAGAACGCGCTTTATTAGCTGACGCAATCGGAACTGTTGCCGGTGCTACTTTAGGTACAAGTACCGTAACAAGTTTCGTTGAATCTTCTTCCGGTGTAGGTGTTGGTGGACGTACAGGTTTAACAGCTGTTACTACAGGTGTATTATTCCTCTTATCCTTATTCATCTCACCAATCGTATTAAGCGCTGTTACAAACGCTGTTACTGCTCCGGCTCTTATCGTGGTAGGTATCATGATGGCTCAGCAGTTAGGCGGCATTGATTGGGATGATATGGTATACGCTTCTTCTGCATTCGTTACAATCATCATTATGGTATTGATGTATTCCATCTCTGATGGTATCGCATGCGGATTCATGGTTTATACAATCGGTATGATCGCTGCAGGTCGTATTAAAGAAATTCATCCATCAGTTTGGATCTTGTTAGTAATCTTTATTATTTACTTCGCAACTCCATTCTTTATGTAAAGTTATATTTAAAGCCAGGGATTGGTTCCCTGGCTTTTCTTATTCTATATTTGATCTCCATGCCGAATCATCGACAACATTGCTCCTGTAATCATGTATTCCTTTTCATCATCCAATTCATATAATTCCGGAACACCCTCTGGAGGAAGAACTTTTACCAATTCATCATGAATCGATGAAAGAGATGGAAGTAAAGGTCCATGTAAGAGCATCTTTTCCGGTCCGGATACAAGGATAATATTTACCAGGAACGGTAACATGAACTTTAAGGTACCTTCCGGTGTTTTTACCAATTCCTGTGGGTCGCCATCAAATTTATAGAAGTCTCTTGCCCAGCGCATCTCGCCTAAAATTCCTCTTCTTCCGTTGGCAAAGGAGCCGCGTTTGACCAGCGCTAACGAGTTATAATCTCCGATCGGCTGATATAAATACGCCATATCTTCAAATCCTTCATTCAATGAGTTATATCCATAAGCTACCGCATTGGTGTGATTTATAAGCCTTAATTTTAATCCCGGAAATTTATCTCTGAGGTACTGGCGTAAATCCGGATACTCATCCGTAAAATGGGAATAAATATAATGGTGGGTAGATACCATTCCCGGCAAGGCCAGTACAACTTCTTCTAATTCCGGATGTTTAGAGCGAGTTACCTGGATAATACTTTCTATATCGCGTACATCCTTCTGTTTATTTTTAATGATGGAACCATCTTCCACAATCTTTCCGTTGCGGTAATATCGGAAACATAAATGTCTTCCTTCTACCGAAGAATAATAGGCAATAACTAAGATCTTTCTTGTATTGTCAAACTCACGGCGTACGATTTCTTTTCTGGTTACTGTTTCTTTTCTTGCCTGTTCAATACTATCCTTGACAAAATTTACCATTTCTCCCGGATCAAATTTTGCGAATATTGTATTCGGAATCATGCATACAACTTTACCGTTCAGGGCTTTTTTGATCTTATTGTATTCATAGGCAATCTGCGGAGCTAAGAAAATGCCATCGTATTTAAAGCCTTCCACGTATACGTTCATATAGGAGACCGCATTGAATTCGTAATCCATCGAAAGGGTTTTTGCGGCCTGGTTCAACTTATTGGCAAAGAAACCTGTTGTAAGACCTCCTGTGCAGCATAATAAAATCTTAACCGTTCTCGTCTTTTTCATCTCCAGCAGTTCTTTGATCATGTCATTGATCATCTCTTTGGCATGCTCAAAATCATTCATTTCAAAATGAAGGTAAAAGGGATTGTTTTCATTTGCCTTTTCGATGATCATTAGTTCCATGACTCCAAAGTCATAGAATAATATATCAGCATACGCATTCTCTGTTTCCAGTCGATATGCGTTTTCGTTTTGTTTTGTTAACGTATATTCATCGTGTGTCTGTAAAGGTACCCATTCATGAAGCTGGGCAATAACCTTTGGATCTCCATATTGTTCCATAATATTCTCCTTAAGTATCTGGTTATGACTATTTTACCATAAAAAAAGTATAGCCTAAGCTATACTTAACTAATCTAAATCTTCTCCGTTTGATTTGATGACTTTCTTATACCAGAAGAAGGAATCCTTCGGAATACGGCGCATTTCTTTTAAGTCAAATTCATCACGGTCAACATAGATCAAACCATATCGTTTTGTGACACCCTGATGGGTTGAAATTAAATCAAATGCCGACCAAGGAGAATATCCGAATAACTGAACACCATCGGTAATTGCCTCACGGCATGCGATGATATGTCTTCTTAAATAATCGATTCGTCCTGTATCATGGATGGTTCCATCAGCTTCTAAGATATCACGGTTACCATAACCGTTTTCTGTAATAATAAGCGGTAAGTGGTAACGATCCCATAATTGACGAAGCGTTACACGAAGTCCGATTGGGTCCACACCCATACCATAGCTGTTAAGCTGCTGTAAATCATTTTGAACTACACGGGCCATACCCGGGAAGGATACAATTCCAACCATAAAGTCTTCATCTTCATCCGCATAACGAACCGTTCCGGCTGAATAGTAGTTAAATGCGATAAAGTCCGGCTTTGCGCTGGCAAGAAGTTCCATATCGCCTTCTTCAATATCCGGAGCCACACCGCGGTCTTCCCACCACTTAAATAAAGATTCCGGATATTCACCAAAGATACATGTATCTAAGAATAGGCGGTTTCGAATCTGGTCATAGTCCATCGCAGCCTGATAATCTTCCGGTGAGCTGGATGCCGGATAAATCGCAGAAATATTCGGTGCCGGAGCAATTTTAGAATTCGGCGCTAATTCATGGCATGCGTTGATTGCCTTGGCCTGCGCCAGCAGCATATTATGGTTTGCCTGCCATTTATTCTTTTCGGAACCATATTGAGCCCCCTGATATAAAATCATGATGTTCTGCTCGTTAATTGTTAAGAAATATTTTACCTTATCTCCATATTCTTTGAAGCAGATGCGGGCATATCTTTCAAAGGCATCGATACAGCGGCGATCAGCCCATCCACCGTACTTTTTCTGTAATTCCAAAGGTAAGTCAAAGTGATACAGCGTAACTACCGGCTCAATGGAATAGCGGTGACATTCGTTCAAAACTTCATGATAATGTTGAACACCTAATGGGTTGATTTCGCCATCTCCATCCGGAATAATGCGGGTCCACGAAATAGAGAAACGATATTCATTCAATCCCATGGCAGCCATCAAAGAAATATCTTCACGGAAGCGGTGATAGTGGTCAACACCATCTTTAAAATCTGTTGTTCCTGCCGGAATCTTACTGACATCGGCAACAGATAATCCCTTACCATCTTCCAGATAAGCTCCTTCACACTGGTAGGCACTGCTGGAAGCTCCCCACAAGAAATCCTTTGGGAATGGTGTTAAATTTTTAAAATTATAATCCATATATTTCCTCCACTTTTTTAATTTATATGCAAAAAAAGCGCACGGATGCGCTTAACTGTCGGACAATGATTTATGAGCGATATGCTGATCAGTAAACGCACCTTTGAAGATCGAGTGTCCCATTTTTCTTTCATAGATACCTGCCAACAATTCGCTGGCTTCTTCAACAGATACACGAGAAGAATTAATCATTACATCATAATTTAAAGGGTTGCCCCATTTACGGTTTGTATTAAACTCATAGAATCTGGATCTTTTGGCATCCTTTTCTTCCAAGATCTTTTTTGCCTTCTTTTCATTTACATTATAATCGCTGATAATTCTCTTTAAGCGGTCTTCCGGATCGCTGTAAATGAATACAGATACAGTATTTGGGTCGTCTTTCAAAATGAAATCCCCGCAACGACCAACGATAACTGAACTTTCCAAAGACGCGATACCTTTAATTAATTCAGAAGCTTTTTCAAATACAGCTGTATTAACAGATAAATCTGTCATACCGGAGAAACCGAATCCACCCAATAATCCGGCAATACCGCCTACATGGTACATTCCGTCGTCAGTCTGATTTTCCTCTTTAAAGAAATCCGGATCAATTCCCATATCTACAGCG
>CACYBS010000236.1 GCA_902772725.1 Erysipelothrix rhusiopathiae | reverse complement strand
GGGTGTAGCGCAGACGATCTTATACAATGCGTTTGATATCGTAGAAGTAAAAACTGGAAAACCTCCTATGGAAGTTTTCGAACAGGCATTAGAAAATGTAATGCCACAATTAGAATTGAAGGTTAGACGTGTCGGTGGTGCAAACTACCAGGTACCGGTTGAAGTAAGCGATGAACGTCGTTTAACATTAGGACTTCGCTGGATCGTTAACTATGCACGTTTACGTAATGAAAAGACTATGGAACAGCGTTTAGCTGCTGAAATCATCGATGCATCTAATGGTGTAGGCGCTTCTGTTAAGAAGAAAGATGATACCCATAGAATGGCTGAGGCAAATAAAGCATTTGCTCATTATCGCTGGTAAAATAGGAGGACAGTTGTATGCTTAGAGAATATTCGTTAGAAAATACGAGAAACATCGGAATCATGGCTCATATTGATGCCGGGAAAACCACAACAACTGAACGCATCCTCTATTATTCCGGTGTTAACCATAAAATCGGTGAGACACATGATGGTGCCAGTACAATGGACTGGATGGCCCAGGAGCAGGAACGAGGCATCACAATTACATCTGCAGCAACGACATGTCATTGGAAAAAGCTGGATGGAACCGGCAATGAATGCCGTATTAACATTATCGATACACCGGGTCACGTTGACTTTACAGTTGAAGTAGAACGTTCTTTACGTGTATTGGATGGAGCAGTTACGGTATTGGATGCGAAAGCCGGTGTAGAACCGCAGACTGAAACCGTTTGGCGTCAGGCAACTACATATGGTGTGCCGCGAATTGTATTTGTAAATAAGATGGATGCGACTGGTGCTGACTTCATCATGTCATGCAACACTATTATTGATCGTTTAGGTGCAAAGTCATGCCCAATCCAGTTACCAATCGGTGCAGAAAGCGATTTCGAAGGTATCATTGATATCATCGAACGTAAAGCATATATGTTCAGCGGTGATTACGGACGCATCATCACTGAAATTCCGGTACCGGAAGAATCAGTTGATTTGATGGAAGATTACCGTTTGAAATTACTGGAATACTTAGCAGACTATGACGAAGACCTGATGATGGTTGTTTTAGAGGGTGAAGAACCAGAAATTTCTGAAATCCGCCGAGTTCTGCGTATTGCGGTATGTAATGGTGATTTCTTCCCAGTATTATGCGGATCTGCATATAAGAACAAAGGCGTTCAGATGGTATTGGATGCAGTAGTTGACTACCTTCCAAGTCCATTAGATGTACCTGCAATCAAAGGTACTACATTGGATGGAGAAGCTGACGAGCGTCATCCAAGTGATGAAGAGCCGTTCTCAGCACTTGCGTTCAAGATCGCAACAGACCCATTTGTTGGTAAGTTGTCTTTCTTCCGTGTTTATTCCGGAACTGCAACCTCAGGTTCTTATGTTTTGAACTCTTCAAAAAATAAACGTGAGCGTTTCGGTCGTATCGTGCAGATGCACGCCAATGCCCGTCGTGAAATCGAACAGGTATGGGCCGGTGATATCGCGGCAGCTGTTGGTTTAAAGATCACTACAACAGGTGATACTTTATGTGATGAAAAGAAGCCGATCATCTTGGAATCTATGGAATTCCCTGAACCGGTTATCGAATTATCACTGGAACCTAGAACAAAAGCTGACCAGGATAAGATGGGACTTGCCTTAAATAAACTGGCTGAAGAAGACCCTACTTTCAAAACTTATACAAACGAAGAAACAGGACAGACAATTATCGCCGGTGTCGGTGAACTTCACTTAGACATCATCGTTGACCGTCTGCGCCGTGAATTTAAAGTTGAGGCAAACATTGGACAGCCTCAGGTAGCTTATCGCGAAACAATCCGCTCAACTGCTGACTGTGAAGGACGTTATATCCGTCAGTCCGGTGGTCGTGGTCAATATGGTCATGTATGGATCAAGTTTGAGCCAAATGAAGGCAAAGGCTTTGAATTCGTTGATGCGATTGTTGGTGGTACTGTACCACGCGAATATATCAAACCGACTGAAGAAGGTTTGAAAGATGCTCTGGAGAACGGTATGTTAGCTGGATATCCGGTAATCGATGTCAAAGCAACATTGTTCGACGGATCTTACCATGATGTTGACTCTAGTGAAATGGCTTATAAGATTGCAGCAAGCATGGCACTTCGTGAAGCTGCCAAGAAATGTAACCCAGTATTATTAGAGCCTATTATGTTCGTAGAAGTTACTGCCCCAAATGAATACTTAGGAAGCGTTATGGGTGACGTATCCAGCCGTCGTGGTCAGATCACTGACCAGGAAGAAAGAGGAAATGCCGTAATCGTACGTGCAATGATTCCGCTTTCAGAAATGTTTGGCTATGTTACTGACCTTCGTGGATTCACTCAGGGTCGAGGCAACTATTCCATGAAGTTCGATCATTATTCAGAATGTCCAAAGAGTATTTCTGAAAAAATCATCAAAGCGAATTCAAAGGAAAACTAGTTGCTTTTAACAGATACTTGAATTAAAATGATTTTGCATGTATTAAACAAATAGGAGGATATTACAATGGCAAAGGAAAAATTTGACAGAAGTAAGGTGCATGTTAACATTGGTACAATCGGACACGTTGACCATGGTAAAACAACT
>CACYBS010000235.1 GCA_902772725.1 Erysipelothrix rhusiopathiae | reverse complement strand
TGCAGAAATCCTTCAGGCATTGGAAGAACAGGTACCTGTTGATGATAACCAGACCCCAAGCATGGACTTTACGTATCCGCAAACTTATGTAGATCCATATGCCAACTATCAAAACTATTATTATAACTATTCGTATTACGAACCGATTTATTATCCGGAAACCTATGATACGGGTGGTGATAGTGGATATGTAGAACCGGAACCGGTAGTACCGGAACCAACACCGGAACCGACTCCGACACCAACACCGGAGCCTGCACCGGCAGCACCGGAAGCAGTTGTCCAACAAACAGCAGAAAGCTAAAAATCCAGGAACTCCTGGATTTTTATTTGTCTAATTCAATTTTAAAGATGACCGGATGAATTCCGTTTGGACAGCAGGCAATCTTATATCCTGCTTCAAAGGTCCCACCCTGTAAAACTGTATCGATATAGTTGGAGATGGAAGCCCACGCTTCGGAACAGAAGGTACCACCCATCAAATGCCAATAACCATGCATGGAGTTTTGATCGAGGATAAAGGTCTGTCCTTCTTTAAACAGCGGACATAAACCGGCATTCGGTTCATATTCTTTGGCAAGTTCTGCATCCAATCTGCACTTTAATACCGTGATCTTACATTTTCTGTTGTGTGCCATTAATTGTCCTCCTCGTCAATCCGTTCAATCAAGAACATGACCGGACGGCAGGCATCGGAGCAGCAGGCAATGTATTTATCCATGCCGATCATCGTTCCGCCATGCAGGGCCGTATAAACATAGCGTTTGATACAGTCCCAGGCTTCACCGCAAAATTGACCGTCTAACATGCGTTTATAATTATCTTGATCAACGATAAACTCCTGGCCGTCATAGTAAAAATCACAGGGACCGATTTCTTTTCCGTAGCTCATTTTTGAGATATCGGGAAAGAAGGGACGGCGGATTACGGTTATCTTACATTTGTGTTTCATTGCGTTTCCTTTCTGCTTAAGCGAACTCCTAATTCAAAGGCATTTTCTAAATCTTTCGGAAATTGGGTTTGACGCACTTTCTTTTTATGTTCCTCATTGAAAGATGCCATATCGTACTTTGAATAGTCACTTACCTGAAGCGTATCAAAACATGGATAGAATTCAATGTTCCCATTTAATGTTTTAAGAGCGCTCAGTTCCGATTTTATCTTGGATTGGTACATTGTTTTATAAAACATTTTTGATGCGTTCATCGTAACAATGACACCGACATTGACCTTTCCTTTAAAATAATTGGAATAATCATCATACGACAAAGCACAAAAATGCAGGCGTTCCATCAAGGCATGCACCTGACTGGTAATACCGCCCAGATAAATCGGTACACCGATCATCAAGGCATCCGATTCAAAGATCCGGTCCAAAAGAGGGGATAAATCATCTTTCCAATAACAATGGCAGGGTGCGAGATTTTTCCGCTTACAGGCAAGACAGCTTCGGCAGCCTGTATAGTTCAAATCATACAAGTCGATATATTCGGTATCGGCACCGGCAGATACCGCCCCTTTTTGAGCGGATTTCAACAACATGGCAGTATTTTGGTTTTTTCGGGGACTTCCGTTAAGAATAATTGTTTTCATAATTAACATTGTATCGAATAATCCAATCAATTTCACTGGTACTACAAAAAACGTTACATGAATGGTGTACAATGAGATTAGAGATTTAGGGAGCTTTTTTATGGTAAATATGGGATTGAATTGTTTATTGATCGTATTGATGGCAGGATTTCTTTTTCCGTTTAAGAAAAGGGAAGAATACAGCGTTTTACTTACAAGAAATGATTCTTTGATCTTAAAAGGATATTTCTCACTTGTGATTATCTGTCATCATCTGGCTCAGAGAATTGAGCCCGGATCAATTTTTCAATTGGCTTTTAACGATGCCGGATATATTGCGGTAGCGATCTACTTCTTTATTAGCGGATATGGAGTTATGAAATCGTATCTCACAAAGCCGGGATATGCCGATCATTTTTTAAAAAACCATATGAAATCGGTTATCGTTCCGGCACTTGCAGCGGTATGTTTTCATTGGCTGGCGTATGCGATTCAAAAAGATGGCTACTCCATTTCTGAATTTTTCGGTCGGTTTTTTATCAATTCCAGAAGTACTTCCTTTTTATGGTATGTGTTTATGATTGGATTTTTCTATCCATCCATTGCCCGGACCATGAAAAATGCGGGTGGAGATGGGAAAAAATTAATCTACGGAGCCTTAAAATTTGTGGTGATCAGTACCGCTATCTGTCTGATTCTGGTTCCTTTTGCGTTCTGGATCTATGATACGACCCATCTTATTTTAGTAGGTATGGTAGCTGCTTTTTATGAAAAAAATTGGATGAATTACTGTTCGAAGCATACATGGATCAAATTTTTCGGATCGCTTATGCTTTCCTTTGGATGTTTGGGTATCGCATTTATGGTGCTCTCACCTGCATTTGGCTATGTATGGGGTATGAATTTTTATCGGTCGATTGATTCGGTGTTGTTTATCATTATGATCCTTCTTGTATTTTCTAAGATTGAGCTATGTAATGGATTTATGATCAAAATGGGAACGATTTCCTATGAGATTTATCTTATTCACGGTATCTTTTTGATGTTGTTGAGAGGTCCTTTGATCCATATTTTCAATGATTTTATATGGGCGGTTATGACCATCGGTTTAACCATTCCGGCGGCGTTCTTATTCCATCAATTAATTATTAAGTTTAGGCAGTAGATTACTGTCTTTTCTTTTTGAAGAAGTTGAAAAGAATGTATAATGATATTAACAGTTATCATTTTTGGAGGTATGTTATGAGTTTTTCAAAAGATTTTTTATGGGGAGGTGCTTCCAGTGCTTTTCAGATTGAAGGTGCTTCTCAAGAAGATGGAAAAGGTATTACAGTTGCTGATATAAGAACAAAAAAAGCTCGTGAACGATTAGGCATTGCGGATACGGAAACGACGATTGATTTTTATCACCGCTATAAAGAAGATATTCAAATTATGAAGGATTGCGGCCTGAAGGCTTTCCGTATGTCCATCAGCTGGGCAAGAATTTACCCGGATGGAAATGGTGAAGTCAATCAAAAGGGTATCGATTTCTACAACGATGTGATTAATGAACTTGTTAAAAATGGAATTGAACCGATTGTCACCTTATATCACTTTGATTTTCCACAGGCTTTGATTGAAAAATATAATGGATGGACTTCCAGACAGTGTATTGAAGATTTTGTGAATTACTGTAAAACGTGCTTTGAAAACTTTGGTGACAGAGTGCATTATTGGTTAACCATCAATGAACAGGAAGTCATCACAAAACTGCCTTTTTTCCAGGGATTAAAAACAGAAGAAGAAACAGCCCAGGCTGATCATCATATGCATCTGGCCAATGCGCTTGTCTTTAAGATGTATCACTCGATGAACTTGAACGGCAAGATTGGACCGTGTTTCTCTTATACCACACGATACCCGGCAACCATGCATCCAAAGGATCAGTTTGTAGCCATGGATATGGATGACAACAATGTGTTCTATATGGTGGATTTACTTCGCTACGGTAAATATCCTAAGTATTATATTAATAATTTAAAGAAACATGGACTATCCTTTGAAATGGAAGAAGGGGATGAAGATATCCTGAAAGATGCCAACCCGGATTTCTTAGGCTTGAACTGGTATGTGACCGACGTAGTAGGACACGATGGGGATGATGTGCAGATAGCCGGAGAGATGGAAGGCTATGAAGGACCGGCACTTCCAAGACAGGACCGCGGTGTAAAAGGAGAATATAAGGTTTACTACAATCCTTATACTCCTTACAGCGAATATAACTGGAATTGTGACGGTTTAGGCTTAAGATATGCCCTTCGTAAAATGTTTGCCAGAGCTCATATGCCGCTTCTTATTACCGAAAATGGATGGTCTGCCAATGAAACAGTGGGTGAAGATGGAAAGATTCACGATGATTACCGCATTCACTATTTAAGTGAAGTGGTCAAAAATATGTCGGATGCGATTGATGATGGCGTGGAGCTTTTCGGATATACTCCTTGGTCTTTCTTTGATGTATTATCGGCCTCTCAGGGTATGGATAAGCGCTATGGAATGGTATTTGTCGACAGGACCAATGACGATTTAAAAGACATGAAACGAATCCCAAAGGATTCCTATTATTGGTATAAAAATTGTATTGAAAAGAACGGAGATATAAAATGAATTACCTAACAATTGATGTAGGCGGAACCAATATAAAATATGCATTGATGGATGCGGAAGCTGAAATTTTAGAAAAAGGTGAAATTCCGACTCCTTATGATGGCTTGGATGTATTTGTAGATACCTTAGTGAGCATCTATGAAAAGTATCCTGATGTGGAAGCTCTTGCAATGAGTGTTCCGGGAAAGATTGATTCTAAAAAAGGATATATGTATACCAGCGGAGCCTTGAAGTATTGCGATAATGTTCATCTTTCCCAGGTATTGGAAGAGCGTATCCATATTCCGGTATGTTTGGAAAATGACGCAAAATGTGCAGCTTTGGCAGAACTTTGGAAAGGTTCTCTACAGGAATACGAAAATGCGGCTGTTATTGTGTTAGGAACAGGTATCGGAGGAGCTATCATCATCGATGGCAAGCTCTATCGCGGTAAGACATTTGCGGCCGGTGAATTCTCCGGTATTCCGGTGCATTGGGATCAGCCTTATAAAGCAGAAGGAAATGTCGGCTGGGCTTTTGTGAATGGTGTATCCGCATTGATGAAAGAGTATGCCAAGGCCAAAGAAGTGGATCCAAGTGAAGTGAACGGACGTATTTTCTTTGCGGCAGCCAATGAAGGCGGAGAGCTTGAAATTAGTCTGTTGGATGCCTTTTGCGATACGCTGGTAACGGGAATGTATGCGATGCAGTTGATCTTAGATACGGAAGTTTATGCGATCGGCGGCGGTATTTCCCAGCAGCCATTGTTGATGGCAAGACTTCAGCATGCGTGTGATGTACATGCATCCAAGATGTCGGCTAACTCGGTAACCCATCCGGTACGTATTGTTCCATGTACCTTCCATAATGACTCCAATATGATAGGAGCGCTGTATCATTATCTATATGAAATCAAAGGTGCCGAATAATGAATGTTGAACAAAGAAAAGAAAAAGCCCTGGAATTAAGAAGTAAAGGATGTAACTGCTGTCAGAGTGTAGTGCTGGCATGTCAAGATCTGGTTGATGTCGACTCAGAAGTATTAAGGCAGATTGCCGCCGGATTTGGCGGCGGCATGGGCTGCATGGAAGCCACCTGCGGAGCCTTAAATGGGGCAGTGATGATTGCCGGTTTAATCAGTGAAGGAAATAGAACAACCTTACTTTCCCGCAAGATCTTAAAAGATTTTGAAGGTATGTGCAAAGCCACCCGCTGTAAGGATCTAAAAGGAATCGGTACCGGTGTTGTTCTGTGTGAATGTCCTGACTGCATCCGCAATGCGATTGTCGCCTTAACAAATAACGTGGAGATTTCTCAGTGAAAAAACTGTTATCACTCTTTTTGATCCTTGGTGTTTTGTTGTGTGGATGCACGAAACAAAACAGCGGATTCTATCGCTGTATTACCCAGGAAGATGCCAAAAAAATGATGGATGAACAAGAGGATATTATTATTCTTGATGTCAGAACGGATGGAGAATATAAAAGCGGACATATTGAAAACGCCATCTGCCTTCCGGTCAGTGAAATCAAGGATACCCCTCCCAAAGAGCTTCCGAATCTTGATCAGGTGATTCTGGTTTATTGCCGTGCCGGCAATCGCAGTAAAGTAGCCTCACAGGCTCTGGCAAATATGGGTTATACCAACATTTATGAATTTGGCGGTATTGAAACCTGGACCTATGGCGTTGTATATGATTAGTCCCTTCGGGGACTTTTTTTTATAAAAAAAGGATCTGCCCTAAGGCAAACCCGTTTTTCGTTATTGTAGATTTTCAACGAAGAATTCAACAACCGCCTGAATCATCTTTTCTCTTGGTTTTTGAGAATCGGAACCATCTGCTGCCGAAAAGACATGGCTTGCGTTTTCAATATTAACCACTTCTACCTTCCGGCATGCTTCTATCACACCGATATATGTTTCACGATCGATTACTGCATCTTCTTTGGCGACTACAACCATTAATTTTCCGTTGTAGTTATGAATGGATTTAAGAGGATCGGCAGTTTCATTTTCTTCAAAGAAAGCGGAAGAAAGATCATAAGGATCACCCCATAAAGTAAATGGGGCCTTTCCATCTTTTTTAGCTTCCTCATACATTTTATTGACGTTGTCTATTCCATCCATAAAATCTGCTAATCCATCCAGTCCTGTTCCGTTTGCAGGGGTCATTAATACAGCAGCTGAAATAGAATCATCGAGTCGTAAACTGGCGGAACGGCCTCCCATGCTGTGTCCAAGCAGAGCGATTCGTTCTGTATCGCCATTATAGCTGTTTGTCATATATTCGATTACGCTATTGATATCGTCATTCATATTATTCATGGTATATGCGGTGGTCGGCTCTTCACTTTCACCGCATCCCGCAAAGTCAAAACGAACACTCGCAATACCGTTTTGGCCTAATTCTTTAGAGATTGGTTCAAAATTGGTCGAACCGGATTTGCTTCCTCGAAATCCATGAAGCATTAATACAACTGGATATTTTTCATCGGTTTTTGGAATGACGATAGAGGCATGGATATATGTGCCTCTTATGGAAGGAATCAAGATATCTTCTGTTGTGTATTGGTATTCCGTTTTTGATACAGCAGGTGTATTGTCAGTGGGCTTCGATGGGCTTTGACATCCCGATATACAAAGAACAGCGCAAAGAATCCCTGCGAATATTTTTGTCAGTTTCATATTTTCCTCCGTAAGTTAGATTTTTATTAATATCCATATAACATATATTTTTCTGTATTACCATGAATTCTTGGAACAATTTGGTTGAATGATACAATGTTTTAAACACACGTTTGTGGTAAACTAAAATTAAGCTTTATTAATTATGCTGCGGCATTGTTTATATGAAGATATCGATGAAAAAGAGAGAATAATATGAAAGAAGAGAAAAAGAAAGTATTAAAACCGTCTCAGATGTATATTGTTGCGGTGCTGCTTGCCTTTGCGGGCGGATTCTTTGATGCGTACACCTATTTTCAAAGAGGCGGTGTATTTGCGAATGCGCAAACCGGAAACATTATCAAGCTATCCATTGTGGTAGCCCAGGGAGAGTTTCACAAGGCAATGGGCTTTTTGATTCCAATATTGTCCTTTATCTTAGGTACTTTTGTGACACTTGCGATTCATACCGTTCTGCATCAGCGAAATCTTTCGCATATCCGGAAAACGACTTTAGCAGTGGAGATGATTTTATGTGCAGCCGTTGCCTTTGTTCCGGAAGGAGAGAATTATAATATTGTTGCCAACACGATTGTATCCTTTATCTGTGCGATGCAGATGCAGTGCTTCCAGAAGTTTGAAGGCTTAATTCTGGCGACAACAGTCGGTACCGGAAACCTGCGCAAGTGGGTTGAGTATTCCTATCGGGCTATCTTCCGCCATGAACCGGAAAAGCTTCGCAGTGCCGCTCTAACACTTGGAGCCCTGTTATGTTTCATGTTTGGTGTTGCGACTGGTGTATGGCTATCTGAAATCGGGGGACGATATGCGATATTATTTAATTTATTACCGTTAGGTGGATCTTTTGCGTGGATTCGCTATAAACAGGTTCAAAATCGTAAGCTGGGAGTAGAGTATCAGTCATAACACTCTCAGCTTTTTTTCAAATCCGTTATAATGATAAAAAAAGGAGAAAAGAAAATGGAAGAATTTCGTAAAACAATGCAAAAAATGAAAGCTTTGTCTGTGAAGGAAGTAACGAAAAAAATTGATTCTAAAGAGGATTTTATCTTATTTGTAGGAAGAGAGACCTGCCCGTACTGCCGTCGATTTGTCAAGAAACTGGATACCTTGATCGATGAAAAAGGCTGGGCAATTGATTATATCAACAGTGAGGATAGCTCACAGATGGATCAGATTCAGGCGTTCAGACAAACCTACAATATTCCTACAGTACCGGGCTTTATGGTACAGAAGGATGGAGATATCAAGGTAGTCTGCGATTCCTCATTACCTCCGGAAGATATTATCGCATTTGTGGAGAAGTAGTATGGAACAATTTGATTATATTGTGATTGGTGGAGGAAGCGGTGGCATTGCCTCTGCCAATCGGGCAGCCCAATATGGGGCAAAGGTTCTGGTCATTGAAGAAAAAGAAATTGGCGGAACCTGTGTCAATGTAGGCTGCGTTCCGAAAAAAGTTATGTGGTATGGGGCCAATATCTCGGAAATTGTGCATTCTTTGGGATCTGATTATGGCTTTGACTTTTCGAATTCATCTTTTGATTATTCCGTTTTAAAACAGCATAGGGATGCATATATTGACCGTCTTCACACTGCTTATCAAAACGGATTTAAAAATAACGGTGTAACCATGATCAAGGGCCATGCCGCTTTTGTCGATGCCCACACTATCAAGGTAGAAGATACGCTCTATACCGCAAATCATATTTTGATTGCGACCGGAGGTCATGCCGTAATTCCGGATATTGAAGGAAGTGAATTAGGCATTACCTCGGATGGTTTCTTTGCGTATGAAAGTTTGCCAAAAAGAGTTGCGGTAGTAGGAGCTGGTTATATTGCCGTAGAAATTGCCGGAGTACTTAATGCCTATGGAACCGAAACACATCTATGTGTAAGAAAAGACCGCCCTTTAAGACGATTTGATGCCTATATCACAGATGCCCTAATGGATGAAATGAAAAAGAGCGGTATTACGTTACATACAAGATGCGTTCCATCCAAATTAGAGAAGGAAGAAACCGGATTAAAATTATCCTTTGAGAACGGGGAAGCGATTCAGGTTGATTCTGTCATCTGGGCAATCGGAAGAAAAGCCAATATTGAAGGCTTTGGCTTAGAAAATAGCGGAGTTACGATTAATAACCGCGGTTATATTGAAACCGATGCCTACCAAAATACCAATGTAGCAGGTATTTATGCGGTAGGGGATGTTACAGGAAGAAAGGAATTGACACCGGTTGCGATTGCGGCAGGAAGACGTCTATCCGAACGTTTATTTAACGGTAAGAGCAATGAAAAGTTAGATTACTCCAATATTCCGACTGTCATTTTCTCGCATCCTGCCATTGGCTCGGTTGGCTTAAGCGAAGATGAGGCTGCCGTGAAATACGGTAAAGAGAATGTGAAGGTATATACTTCAAGCTTTACTTCGATGTATACCGCTTTAGCTGATCATCGTCAAACATGCCGTATGAAATTAGTTACGGTAGGGGATGATGAGAAGATTATTGGCTTGCATGGAATCGGACAGGGCGTGGATGAGATGATCCAGGGCTTTGCGGTTGCCGTTAAAATGGGTGCCACCAAAAAGGATTTTGATAATACGGTTGCGATTCATCCAACGGGATCGGAAGAATTTGTGACAATGCGTTAATCATCTTGGAAACGGTTTGAAATCACACCGTGATTGAGCGCAGTTCAAAGATATGGTAATATAGACATGTAAAAAGGACCACCGATGACGGCTGTCCTCAAAGGTTAACGAAGACCGCTAACGTCTGTG
>CACYBS010000234.1 GCA_902772725.1 Erysipelothrix rhusiopathiae | reverse complement strand
TGCACGGCAGCCTCTACACCGCGTGCCAGATTTCCATAGCCTAAGATTCCAATACGAATTGTCATAATCGTGTCCTCCCTTCTCTTACTTCAATTCCTGAACGATATTAAATCCATGTCGAGTCAAATCTTCTTTGATCTGATTCAAGTGGGATCTATTCTTCGTTTCCAGTGTAATCTTCAAAAGACAGTCTGTGATGCTGAGATCCGGATCGGAGTTGTCGTAGTCCACCGCTACCACATTACCGCCGTTTTGTGCAATCACCTTAGATACACCGGTCAACTGCCCCGGTTTATCCGAAAGCTGAATCACAAAGCTGCTCTTTCGTCCACTCAACAGAAGACCTCTTGTGATGACTCTATCAATAATATTTACATCGATGTTACCACCGGAAACGACACATACTACATTTTTATCACGAATCGGAAGTTTGTCAAACATAACTGCTGCTACGGATACAGCCCCGGCACCTTCCGCAATTAATTTCTGTTTTTCAAGTAAGGCTAAGATCGATGCAGCAATTTCATCTTCGGATACCGTAACCACTTCATCCACATATTCCTGCACCATCTTAAAGGTATTATCACCCGGATGTTTTACGGCAATACCATCCGCAAAGGTATTGACTTTATCAAGGGTAATCTGCTTGCCTTCCTTTAAGGAATCATACATGCTGGCGGCATTGGCTGCCTGTACTCCATATACCTTGATGGAAGGCTTTAAACACTTGGCAGCGTAAGCTACACCGCTGATTAGTCCTCCTCCGCCGATCGGTACTACAATCGCATCGACATCATCCATAGCTTCCAGAATTTCTAAACCGATGGTTCCCTGTCCTGCGATCACATCTTCATCATCATATGGGTGAACAAAGGTATACCCCTTTTCTTCAGCTAATTTACATGCCAGGGCATATGCTTCATCATAAGCACCTTCTGCCAATTCAATTTGTGCACCATAGCTTTTGGTTGCTTCAATTTTAGAGATTGGAGCACCATCCGGCATACAGATTACACACGGAACCCCTTCGTGCTGGGCAGCTAAGGCTACACCCTGGGCATGGTTTCCTGCCGAACTTGCGATAATTCCCTTCGCCTTTTCTTCTTCTGTTAAGCGGCTGACTTTATAGTAAGCACCACGAATCTTAAAAGAACCGGTTCTCTGTAAGTTTTCTGTTTTCAAATATACTTTATTAGTATCACTCAATGTGAAAGCCGGAATTACGGCTGTCGGGCGAATTACTTTTTTTAACACGTTGCGTGCTGCATAAATTTTATCGATTGTTAACATTGTTTTCCCACCATTTCTTGTCGTCTTTTAAAAAAAAATGATAGAATTAGTTTATCACATTTTTTAGGAGGTGTCTTTATGAAATATAATGAATGGTCTATTAAAATACGAACACTCGTTATTTTTTCTCATCTAAAGGATAACCCTGTTATCCAGTCCCTCACTTCACTTTTTGATACGAATAAAAAAGATACAAAACAATATGTTGAGAAATATTGTTCCTTTGTTGCTGCGCTTTATCCTCATGGAACTGACTTCTCAAAATATCTTTTAAAACAGGTATTAAATGATGAAAACTTTTATGTACACAATGTCTACACCAACAAAGATCAGCCATCTTTATTAAAGGATGCCCTGAAACAGGAATTATCTTTATTGCAAGAAATATCACAAATCACAAGTGACGAGCTTTTAGATCAGGTTGACTATGAAGGATATCTTCCTACCTACCAAACCTCTAAGCTCTCATTCATAGATGAATATCAATCGCATTTAGAAAACCTGCCTACACAGGGTTATGGTGTATATGCCAAGTATCATACCTTTGGAATCAAAGGTGGACGCTTGGTACCGATTAAGCATCCTGACCGTCAGAAATTATCCGATTTAATCGGTTATGAAAGAGAAAGAGAATTGGTTATTCGAAATACATTAGCTTTCTTACAGGGATTATCAGCCAATAACGCTCTGTTATACGGAGATGCCGGAACCGGTAAAAGTTCTACCGTAAAAGCAATTGCCAATGAATACGCCAAAGATGGCTTACGTCTTGTGGAAGTTAAGAAACATCAAATGAAATATCTTCCGGATATCATTGAAGAATTATCCGGAAATCCTTTAAAATTTATCATCTTTATCGATGATCTCAGCTTTGAAGGAAATGATGATTCCTTTATCGCATTAAAGAATATCTTGGAAGGCGGTATTGCCGACACCAAAGCCAATGTTCTTGTATATGCGACAAGTAACCGCCGTCACTTTGTCAAAGAGAATATCAATGACAGAAACGGTGAGGAAATCTTCCGTAATGATGCGATTCAGGAGACTTTATCATTAGCTGCAAGATTTGGCTTAATGGTAACCTTCCAGAAGCCGCAGAAGCGCTTATATCTGGAAATCGTAGATGAGCTTGCCAAGAAAAACAACATCACGTTACCTCTGGATGAGCTGCATGTACAGGCAGAAGCCTTTGCGATTCGCAATAACGGACGCTCCGGCAGAACGGCTAAACAGTTTATTGAAACTGTTTTGATTAACCAAACTATTAAATAAAGGTGCCATATTCGGCACCTTTTGTGTTGGATTCTTATTTGTACTGCAACAAATTCAAAAAACAAGAATAGTCAAAACAGTTTCTATCTTGATAAAAAACAGCTATGAGATATCTCATAGCTGTTATTAAATTCCTTAAAACTTTCTTAATTAGTTATTGATTAACTTGTCTTCTTCGTTGTTCCAGCTGTATAACTTACGGATTTCAGCACCGATCTTTTCAGATGGATGTTCAGCAGCTAACTTACGCATAGCTTTGAAGTGAACCTGACGTCCTGCACCGGACATATCCAATAAGAATTCTTTTGCGAAAGTACCATCCTGGATGTCGGATAAGATTTTCTTCATGGTCTTTCTTGTTTCATCTGTGATGATCTTCGGTCCTGTTACATAGTCACCGTATTCAGCTGTGTTAGAGATAGAATAACGCATGCCTGCGAAACCACTCTGGTAAATTAAGTCAACGATTAACTTCATTTCATGAACACATTCGAAGTAAGCGTTACGAGGGTCATAACCGGCTTCTACCAATGTTTCAAAACCAGCCTGCATCAATGCACATACACCACCGCATAATACTGCCTGTTCACCGAATAAGTCAGTTTCAGTTTCTGTACGGAATGTAGTTTCAAGTAATCCGGCACGTGCGCCACCGATACCTGCACCATAAGCTAAAGCTAAATCCCAAGCATGTCCTGTTGCATCCTGTTCAACAGCTACTAAACAAGGAGTACCCTTACCTTCCTGGTATTCAGAACGTACAGTATGTCCCGGGGCCTTCGGAGCGATCATAGTAACATCGACATTCTTTGGTGGAACGATACATCCGAAATGAATATTGAAACCATGCGCAAACATCAACATGTTTCCTTCTTCCAAGTTCGGTTCGATATCTTTCTTATACATATCAGCCTGCTTTTCATCGTTGATTAAGATCATGATGATATCAGCACGCTTTGCAGCTTCAGCAGCTGTATAAACAGTTAAGCCCTGCGCTTCTGCCTTTTTCCAAGACTTTGATCCTTCGTATAAACCGATGATAACGTTGCATCCGCTTTCCTTTAAGTTTAAAGCGTGAGCATGACCCTGAGATCCATAACCGATGATAGCGATTGTCTTACCGTCTAAATAAGATAAATTACAATCTGATTCGTAAAAAATTCTAGCTTCTGCCATTTTAGTTTCCTCCTATATAAGTTGTCTTACAACTTAAGATTTCTTGTATGACAACACAATATCCCTTTCTGATGTTGTTGTCAATATTTTTTTCATAATTGGATGTTTTCATGCCATACCGCATGATGCAGATGAATCGTAATGGCGCTTTTTACAGCCTCTCCATCCCTAAGCTTTAAAAACTTCATGATCATTATATGGTCCTTGTAGGCATCCTCGGCAATCACATCCAGATTGATTCTAAGCGCAAAGGTCTTTTCCAGTGTTTCTGTAATGATCGGCATAAATTGACTTAAAAAGTCATTATGCGCTGCCCGGATGATGGCGGAGTGAAAGGCATTTTCCGATGCGATACGCGCATCTCCTTCCGGGTCTTCCAGGATATATTTTTGAACCTCTTCCCCCAGGCGTAAAATCTCTTCAATTTCCTCATCCGTTGCCCTTTGACAGGCAAGTGCGGCTGCCTCCGGCTCAAAGATCAATCTTGCCTCATATAAATCACGCAGTGTCACCTTCATGTTGGAAAAATCATTTAAAGCCGGTTCTGCCCGATGACTTAAAGGATTTTTCACATAGGTTCCAATTCCCCTCTGAACCTCTAATACACCCTCTGATATGAGTATGCGCAAAGATTCTCTCAGCGTCGTACGGGATATCCCCAGCAAATTTGACAATTCCAATTCATTGGGAAGTTTATCTCCTGATTTGTACGTACCATCCTGAATCATATCGCGAATCTTCTGGGCTGTCGCTTGTGTTTTATTCTCTTTTTGTTCCATAATTGTCCTCTATGTAAAAAAGAGGAAGAACTCCTCTTTTTCGATTACTTTAAGATAGCTCCGATATCAGCACCCTGAACCAAACCGGCATAGCGTTTTAACCATCCGGTATTGATCTTCGGTGGAAGAATCTTCACATTTTCCATACGTTTTTGAAGTTCTTCATCGCTGATACGAACATTTAATTTATGATTCGGGATATCGATATCGATGATATCGCCTTCTTCTACGATCGCACTCGGACCGCCGCTTGCAGCTTCTGGGGCAACGTGTCCGATGGATGCACCACGGCTGGCACCGGAGAAACGACCATCGGTAATTAAGGCAACCGTCTTATCTAATTTCATACCTGCAAGAGCCGATGTCGGGTTCAACATTTCACGCATACCAGGACCACCCTTTGGACCTTCATAGCGGATTACCACTACATCGCCATCTTTGATGTTGCCGGCATAAATATTCTGGATGGCATCATCTTCTGAATCAAAGACACGTGCCGGTCCGGAGTGAACCATCATCTCAGGAGCTACTGCACTTCTCTTTACAACAGAACCATTTGGCGCAATGTTTCCGTACAGGATCGCAATTCCACCGGTTTCAGAATACGGGTTGCTTGTAGGACGAATAATGTCTTCGTTTTTATTGAAGGCATACTTAATATTTTCACCGATTGTCTTACCGGTTACTGTCATACAATCAGCATCGATCAAACCGATCTCATTCAACTGGCGCAGTACAGCCTGTAAGCCGCCGGCTTCCTGTAAGTCTTCCATATGGGTAGGACCGGCAGGTGCTAAGTGACATAAGTTAGGTGTACGGTCACTGAATTCGTTGAATGTTTCCAATTTCAGATCCACACCGGCTTCCTGAGCAATGGCCAGTAAATGTAATACGGAGTTGGATGAGCATCCAAGCGCCATATCGCATGTTAAGGCATTCTTAATGGAACGTTCGTTGATGATATCCTTGATCTTGATATCTTTTTCCAACATATCCATAACAGCCATACCGGCATGTTTTGCCAGCATTACACGTTTACCGTGAACTGCAGGAATGGTTCCGCTTCCCGGTAAAGAGATACCCATCGCTTCACAAAGACAGGATACAGAGTTTGCGGTATACATACCGGCACAGCTTCCGCATCCAGGACATACGCCCTGTTCAAATTCAGTCAGCTGTTCATCGTTGATCATATTCGCCTTGCGTGATCCAACAGCTTCAAACATCTTGGATAAAGAAACCTTTTCACCGGCTACCTTACCTGCTAACATCGGACCGCCGTTACATACAACGGTAGGAACATTCACACGCAAAGCACCCATAACCATACCCGGAACGATCTTATCACAGCTTGGTACCAATACTAACGCATCGAAACAATGCGCTTCTGCCATGGATTCAACCGAATCGGCAATCAATTCACGGCTTGGTAAAGAATAGTGCATTCCCTTATGACCCATTGCGATTCCATCGCAGACACCGATTGCCGGTACAACAATCGGAGTACCGCCTGCCATCGCAACACCGATCTTGATGGCATCGACTAATTTATCCAGATGAGCATGTCCCGGTACGATATCGCTTTTAGCGGATACGATACCAACCAAAGGACGGTCTAATTCTTCTTTGGTATAACCCATAGCGTAGAACAGACTACGCATCGGTGCCTTTTCAACACCCTGGGTCACCTGTGCGCTTTTTCTATTATTCATGGTAAACCTCTCTATTCTTCAAATGTATCAACCGTATTACGGGAAATACCTGTAATACCGGTACGACAAATTTCTAAAATTTCATAACAGCTGAGCATATCAATTAATCCATCGATTTTCTCAGGAGCACCTGTAAGTTCAATGATCATACACTGCTTATTTAATGAAATAATCTTACCGCGGTAAATATCAACAACTTCAATGATACTGCTGCGATTTGTCTTATCACATGCGACTTTCAACAACAATAATTCACGATACAGCGCATCAATTTTTGTCAAACGGGTAACATCCTTGACAACTTCCAGCTTCTTTGTCTGCTTGATAATCTGGTCTAAGCGGGCAGCTGTGCTGTCAAAGGATACCGTAATACGGGAAATATCCGGATTATCGGTTGTTGATACAGTAAGGGAATCAATATTGAAACCTCTCTGTCCGAAAAGAGATGCGACACGGGTCAATACATTGGCCTGGTTTTCTACGAAAATACTAATAACTTCTCTTGCCATTTCGCTTACTCCTTTCCCTAGACAATAATATCATCTACGGTTCCGCCGTTTGGAATCATAGGTAATACGCGTTCTGCCTTATCAATGCGGCATGCGATCCATACCGGACCGTCAATTGTCAACGCTTCATTGAAGGCTGCTTCAAATTCTTCCATCGTAGTACAGTTGAAACCGTGCGCTCCAAATCCTTCCGCAACCTTCTTGTAGTCTGTCTTGCGGTTCAAGATCGTATTGGAGTAATGACGGTTATAGAAAATGGTCTGCCATTGGTAAACCATACCTAATACACGGTTATCAAAGATAATCGTAATGATCGGAAGGTTATAGCTGACAGCTGTAGCTGCTTCATTCATATTCATATGGAATGAACCGTCACCGGTAAACATGATGACACGCTTGTTTGGATTACCGCATTGAGAACCAATCGCAGCACCATAACCAAAGCCCATGGTACCTAAACCGCCGCTTGTCACAAAGGAATGTAAATTCTTATGTTTTACATATTGTGCAGCCCACATCTGATGCTGGCCGACATCGGTAGTATAGATAGTTTCCTTATCGGTATGATCACATACGTATTCGATCAATGCCTTTGGACGGATGTAGCTTGTCTGCAGATGATCCTGGACAAGTCCCGGATACTTCTTAACACTTTCAATCCATTCCGTATGTTTTGTTTCGTTTACTAAAGGTACTAACTTACGAAGTACTTCTTTAATATCACCCACGATATAGTAGTTAATTAAGATATTCTTATTGATTTCACTTTCATCGATATCTACTTGAATGATCGTTGCACGTTTCGCAAAGCGGCGCGGGTTCAGGGCAACACGGTCAGAGAAACGGCTTCCCAGAGTAATAACTAAATCCGCTTCATCAATGGCACGGTTGGCTGCCACTGTACCATGCATTCCTACAAGGCCTAAATTGCGTGGGTCATCATAATCGATGACACCGGCTGCCATTAGGGTATAAGTAGCCGGAATATCCGCTTTCTTAACTAATTTTGCGACTTCGGCTTTAGCCCCACTGGAGGCAACACCGCCGCCGAAATATAAAATCGGACGCTTTGCCATATTGATGATTTCGGCAATTTCTTCTAATTTTGCACGTTCGATCTTTGGCTGAGGTTCCGGCTGCATCGGCTTCTGTGGGAAGTACTCAATCATAGCTGCCGTAACATCTTTGGTGATATCGACAAGCACCGGACCCTTACGTCCTGAAGACGCAATTCTAAACGCATTGCGAAGTGCAGGCGCAAGCTTTTCAATTTTATTGACAAAATAATTGTGTTTTGTGATTGGTAATGTAACGTTGGTAATTGAGATTTCCTGGAAAGAATCTCGTCCGATCATGCTGTCGGCAACATTACATGTGATCGCAACCAAAGGAATGCTGTCCATATATGCAGTCGCAATACCTGTTACAAGGTTTGTCGCACCCGGACCGCTGGTTGAGAATACGACGCCGGTTTTACCGGTACTTCTGGCATAACCGTCTGCCGCATGGCAGGCTCCCTGCTCATGGGCCGTTAAAATGTGCGTAATGCGATCTTGATAATTATATAATTCATCGTAAACGTTTAATGCGGTACCACCCGGATACCCAAAAACCGTGTCCACGCCATGTTCCAGTAATACTTCCATGACGATCTGACTACCTGTCATCTTCATACTCGAAATCCTCCGCTTCCGTATAACTAAAATAATAGTCGAAAGAACTATAAATATCAACGATTTTGAAACCGTTTCATAAATTTTTGAAAACATTATGAAAATTTTTTATTGAAAATAACATCCTTTTTAAATATAATCAACTTATATCATCTGTCGATGAAATGGAGTAGTAATCTTGTATGCCTGATCAGAGAGAAGACGGCCGGTGAAAGTCTTTACAGGATAAAAGATGAACTCGCCATGGAGACGGTCGTATTTTCTGCGTTAAAGAATACACAAGGGAACGAATGAATAAACATTCGTTAACTAAGGTGGTACCGCGTGCAAGCGTCCTTAGATTTTAAGGACGCTTTTTTATTATTAAACAGGAGGAAAATAATATGCCAATGAACTACAAAAAGTACCGTAAAGGCTATTTTAACCCACCGGAAGAATGTTATGACTGGGTTAAAAAGGATCATGTTGAACAAGCACCAATCTGGTGTTCTGTGGATTTACGCGATGGAAACCAGGCTTTGATCATTCCGATGAGCTTAGAGGAAAAAGTCCGCTTCTTTAAGACACTGGTAAAAGTAGGATTTAAGGAAATTGAAATCGGCTTCCCGGCAGCCAGTGAAACAGAGTTTATGTTCTGCCGTAAGCTGATTGAAGAAGACCTGATTCCCGATGATGTTGTGATCCAGGTTTTGACACAGGCCCGTCCGCATATCATCCGCAGAACCTTTGAAGCGATCAAAGGATGTAAGCGTGCGATTGTTCATGTCTACAACTCTACATCGTTAGCTCAGCGTGAACAGGTATTCCGCAAATCAAAAGAAGAAGTAAAACAGATTGCCATTGACGGTGCCCAGATGTTACTTGATCTTTCCGGTGAGAGCGATTCCGATTTGATGTTTGAATATTCTCCGGAAAGCTTTACCGGTACCGAAGTAGATTATGCATTAGAAGTCTGCAATGCCGTACTCGATGTATGGAAACCGACTGCCGAAAACAAGTGCATCATCAATTTACCGGTTACTGTAGAAATGAGCATGCCTCATATCTATGCATCCCAGATTGAATATATGCATAAAAATATGAAATATCGTGATGGTGTAGTTCTTTCATTACATCCTCATAACGATAGAGGAACCGGTGTTGCCGATACCGAACTTGCTCTTCTGGCAGGTGCTGACCGTGTTGAAGGTACGCTTTTTGGAAACGGTGAAAGAACCGGTAATGTCGATATCGTAACATTGGCTATGAACTTATATGTATTGGGAGTAGATCCAAAATTAGATTTCTCCAATATGTTAGATATTATCAAGGTATATGAAGAAGTAACCCGTATGAAGGTTTATGACCGTTCACCATATGCCGGTAAACTGGTATTTGCGGCCTTCTCCGGATCCCATCAGGATGCCATTGCCAAAGGCTATAAATATCATAAGGAAAAGAGCCCGGATTATTGGACAGTTCCTTATCTGCTCATCGATCCTACCGATATCGGACGTCAATATGAAAAGGATGTTATCCGTATCAACTCACAATCCGGTAAGGGTGGTATCGGCTTCGTATTGAATGAATACTACGGTTACAACCTGCCGCCGAAATTCCGTGAACAGTTCGGTTACTATATTAAGAATATCTCTGACCACAGACATATGGAATTAATGCCAAATGAGATCAAGGATATCTTTGACCGTGATTTTGTGAATTTACGCTCCCCTCTCAAGTTGATCGATTACCACTATACACGTGAGGGGGATACATTCTTCGCAACCTGTGAAGTATCCTTTGATGGTAAGACACAGACCATTATGGGTCAAGGTGATGGACGCTTAGATGCGGTTGCCAACGCATTGCGTGACAATATGAATATCGATTTTGATGTTCAGGATTACAGCGAGCACTCTTTGACTTCCGGTTCGAAATCACAGGCATGTGCCTATGTTCAGCTTTCCGACCCTAACCATGAAGACCGTTTCGGTGTCGGTGTCAACAGCGATATCATGAAGGCAAGTATTGATGCCTTATTCAGTGCAATCAACCGCTATTACCGCGAAGCGAAAGGAATGAAATAATTATGGCAATGACAATGACCCAGAAGATCTTAGCAGCTCATGCAGGTCTTGATGAAGTTTGTGCCGGCCAGCTGATTGAGGCAAAGCTCGATTTAGTAATGGCCAATGATATTACCGGCCCGATGGCAATCCCTGTGATCAAACAGATGGGCGGTAACGTATTTAATAAAGATAAGGTTGTCTTCGTTCCGGACCACTTTGTTCCAAACAAAGACATTAAATCCGCCGAGAATTCCAAATCTATGCGTGAATACGCATTAGAGCAGGATTTAACGAATTTTATGGTTCAGGGAAAATGCGGAATTGAACATGCCATCTTACCGGAGCGCGGTTTAGTCTATGCCGGTATGACAGTGATCGGTGCTGACTCCCATACATGTACTTATGGTGCACTTGGAGCTTTCTCTACCGGTGTCGGAACAACAGATATCGCTGCCGGTATGGTATCGGGTGAAGCCTGGTTTAAGGTTCCGGAAGCCATTCAGTTCTATCTGCATGGCAAACCATCTCCATATATCAGCGGTAAAGATGTAATCTTACATATTATCCATAAAATCGGTGTGGATGGTGCTTTATATAAATCTATGGAATTTGCCGGACCTGGCGTTCATGAATTATCCATGGATGACCGCTTTACAATTGCCAATATGGCAATTGAAGCCGGTGGTAAAAACGGTATCTTCCCGGTTGATGATAAAACAATCGAATATATGAAAAATGCCGGTGTTACCGACTATACCATCTTTGAAGCCGATGAGGATGCCGTATATGAACGTGTGGTTGATATCGATTTAAGCGCCATTCGTCCAACAGTTGCCTTCCCGCATTTACCGGGCAACGGCAAGACCATTGATGAAGTAGAAGCGATGGATAAGATCTATATCGATCAGGTTGTGATTGGATCCTGCACCAACGGACGTATGGAAGATATGCGTAAAGCTGCTGCAATCTTAAAAGGTCATCAGGTTGCCAAAAATGTCCGTGTTATGGTTATTCCGGCTACCCAGAAGATTTTCCTGCAGTGTATCCATGAAGGATTAATGGATATCTTTGTCGAAGCAGGCTGTGCTGTTAATACCCCAAGCTGCGGTCCATGTATGGGCGGACACATGGGTGTTCTTGCCAAAGGTGAAAAATGTGTCTCCACGACCAACCGTAACTTCGTAGGCCGTATGGGTGATACCGAAGCCCTGGTATATCTGGCATCTCCGGAAACAGCAGCTGCATCCGCTATCGCAGGATATATCGCAAACCCTGAAAAAGTAGGAGGAAACCACTAATGGAAGCCCATGGAACAGTATTTAAATACGGAGATAACGTCGATACCGACGTTATCATTCCGGCAAGATATTTGAACTCTTTTGATGCCAAGGAATTGGCAAGCCATGCCATGGTCGATTTAGACCCGACATTCACCGAAAGAGTAAAACCGGGAGATATTATTGTTGCCCGTAAAAACTTTGGCTGTGGATCCAGCCGTGAACACGCTCCCCTGGCTCTTAAGACAGCCGGTGTCAGCGTAGTTATCGCCGACAGCTTTGCCCGCATCTTCTACCGCAACTCCATCAATATCGGATTTGCGATCATGGAATGTCCGGAAGCTGCTGCAGCGATCAACGATGGTGATGAGGTAAAAGTTGACTTTGATACAGGAATCATTACCGATGTTACGACCGGTGAAACCTTCAAGGCACAGCCGTTCCCTGAATTCATGCAGAATTTAATCAATGTGGGCGGACTTGTGAACTATGTCAATGCCAAGAAGGAGCAATAAAATGGAAAAGAATATTGCGGTCATTAAAGGTGATGGCATCGGTCCGGAAATTGTGACAGAGGCCATTAAAGTATTAAAGAAGATTGAAGAAAAGTATGGTCATACATTTAATCTGACAGAAGTATTGGCAGGTGGAGCTGCCATTGATGCCACAGGAAGCTGTCTTCCGGAAGAATCTGTAGAAAAACTGCTGGCAAGTGACAGCGTTCTCTTAGGTGCTGTAGGCGGTCCGAAATATGACTCTCAGCCTCCGGCAAACCGTCCGGAAAAAGCCTTACTTCAGATTCGTTCAAAGCTTGGCTTATTTGCGAATATGCGCCCGGCTAAGCTGTATCCGCAGCTGGCAGATGCTTCCCCATTAAAGCCATCCTTAGTTGATGAGGGAATCGACTTTGTGGTTGTAAGAGAACTTACCGGAGGTATCTACTTTGGTGAACATAAGACCGAAGGTGATGTCGCAACGGATATCTTAACTTACTCAGTAGAAGAGATTCGCCGCATTGCCAAGGTTGGATTTGATACCGCTATGGTGCGCTCTAAAAAGCTTTGTTGCGTAGATAAGGCAAATGTACTTGACTCTTCAAAATTGTGGCGAAAAGTTGTTTCAGAAGTCGCTAAGGATTATCCGGAAGTGGAATTATCTTTCATGTATGTAGATAATGCGGCAATGCAGATCTGTAAGAAACCAAGCCAGTTTGATGTCATCTTAACTGAGAATATGTTTGGCGATATCTTAAGTGATGAAGCCAGCATGATTACCGGTACCATCGGTACCATTGGATCAAGCTCCCTTGGCGAAACCAGCCGCGGTATGTATGAGCCGATTCATGGATCAGCTCCGGATATTGCCGGACAGGATATTGCCAATCCGCTTGGAACTATTCTTTCGGTAGCGATGATGTTAAAATACTCCTTCCTATTGGAAGAAGAATCAAAAGCAATCGAAGTTGCGGTCAATGCCGTACTCGATAAAGGATACCGTACAGCTGATATGATGTCAGAAGGCATGATTAAAGTTGGCTGTAAGGAGATGGGCGATTTAGTCGCTGCCAACATATAAAAAATGCGAGAGGAAATCAATCCTCTCGTTTTTTAGTCTTTAACGGCAATGACTTCCACTTCGCAAAGAGCACCCTTTGGAATACCGGCTGCCGCAAAACAGCTTCTTGCCGGCTTGGAAATAAAGTACTGTTCATAAATTCCATTGAATGTTCCAAAGTCTTTTAAATCAGCCAGTAGGCAGGTTGTTTTAATGACATTGGAGTAATCCATACCGTTGGCCTCCAAGATCTTTCCGATATTTTTCATAACCTGGTGAGCCTGGGTTTCAATGTTGGCTTCTACCATTTCATTGGTTGCCGGATCAATTCCAATTTGCCCACTGATAAATAACATATTGCCGCTTTTAACAGCTTGAGAATAAGGTCCTACCGCAGCCGGTGCTTCCTTGATATTTGTATATTCAAACATTTCAAATACCTCACTTTCCCTACCATTATACACAAAAAGCAGAGCAAACGCTCTGCTTAGAGATTAAAGATTTTCTTTCAAAGCTTTTTTTACGGCTTCTAATGCTTCATCTTCATCATAGCCTTCCACGCGTACAACAATCTTGTCGCCACACTTTAAGCCGGAACCCATAACGGTTAACAGCTTCTTTAAATCGTATGGCTCTTCACCCTTCCACATGGTAATAAAGCTTTTATAATCGGAAATTGCCGCAACGATGCGTCCTGCAGGACGGGCATGAATACCGATTGGATCTTTAACAGTATACGTAAATTCCTTCATAGTTTCCTCCAAGAAAACGGGTGTT
>CACYBS010000233.1 GCA_902772725.1 Erysipelothrix rhusiopathiae | reverse complement strand
TACTCCATCATCGTGATCCAGATGTACGGTTAAGTAAGTTGTATCCTTTTCCTTTACGCCGGCATCCTTTAATGCGATACTCTTTGCGGCATCTTCACCGATGTAGTTAGCTGTTGTAGTCTGCTTGACTACCTGGATCTGTTTTACATTATTCATCATCATTGGTGGCTTAGTCATCTGTGTGCCTGCTGTTCCTAATAAACATGTACCGATAAGTACCATTTTTAACATTGTAAACATATTATATTTCCTCCTTGATCTGTTTCGATCTTATTTCCTTTTTACGGCTTCATCTCAACAGACCATCTATCACAACAATGTCATACTAAAAAAAATATCGGCTTTACCATTCTACAAACGCAATCAATCCACCTATATATTTCTTTGTTGCCTCATCATTGGGCTCTCCAAAGTAAAACCCTCTTACTGTAATTGTATTTTCTGTTTCTTCCATAATAAATGTCATATCATCTTTTTCTGCATATACTGTATAAATCATTGAGTTACCTCCTTTGATTGCTTCTATGTAGAGAATATCTTCTATTCCTGCATCAGTATTGTCAGTTACAAAGAATAAAGACCGTTTATAAAACGGTCTCATAAGAATCAATATTCAGTTTTCTTAGTGCTTTAGCTATTTTATTTCGGTTGTTCTGATTCTCACGCCATTGCCGAAAATATCTTTTGTATAGTTCAGTGAATCGTCTCCGTATTTTGCACAAACGTATGAGAATACTCTGTTTAAACTTTGGAAATGTTTGATTGCCATTTCTTTCTGTCGTTTATACTTTTTAGCTTCAAGGTAATATTTATTCGCAAAATAAGAAGTGATGATTGCGATAACTGCTGAAATAATTACAACTGTATGTTCCATAAAACTTCCTCTCTAAATTATTATCTTTTTGAATGATTTTGAGCCGCAAAAAGCTGTTCATATAAATCATCCAGCTTTTGTTCAATCTCTTTAGAAGAAATATCTAAAGTCTGTTTGGCATACTCAATATACGCAGTTGGAACTAATGTATTTTTTTCGATTACTTCTTTGCAGGAAACCAATTTTGATACGCCGGTAATTTCTTTATTCTCAGATAGAATATCCGTAATATGATCGATTCCGGAATCAATTAATCTCGAATTAAAATGACGGGCATTGTTTGAAAACTGTATCACTTCATTGTTGGTGGCATCAATAAACATTACCGATTCATTATTCTGCTTAGAAAGAATCAACACATTAATATTTACAGAAACTCCGGGATTAATCGGTGGTAATGTGATAACAGCCTTCAAAAGTCTGTTGCCAAGAAGATATTCTCTAAGTTCTCTGGCTTCTCGATTTACGCTGTATAAAATTCCGGATGCGCAGGTTATTATAGCGGTTCCTCCATTTTCTAAATAATCGATCATTCTATAGATAGCTAAAATCGTTCCTTCTCTGTGTGATGGATATTGCGTTCGGTCCAATCTTATTTTTAATGGAAAATCCGAGAATATTTTGGAAGCAGATACTAAACCGGTCTCATAATTAAATACATCTTTCTGTTCAAAAGTAGTTTTGAGTGTTGATTTGCCCTGGATAATACTTAACATGATTGCGATTTGAAGACAGTCTTCTCTGATATCCGACAAATATAAATGTTTGGCACCATCCTCTGTAATTTCCAAAGAAGATAATCCATAACCACAGGAGAAATCCATAAAAGTATCTGTTTCATTAACGTTTAATATCTTTTTTACCAGCTTTATCAAAGAAGGTTCTGTTTTGGTTTCAGCACTTCTTCTTCCTATAGTAGAGAGTGAATCATAGATATATTCTTTCAATGCTTCAAATACTTTTCCTGTATCCACTTCATCTTCCGATAAATCTATACTGCTTAACAATCCAAGAATTCTATCCGATGATTCTTTTCCAAACGTTTTCTTTTTGTACATCTCTCCCAGCAAATCATCGGAATATGCAGGAAATGCGTTAGCCAGAATACCCTTCGCATGGATTTTATAATCAATCATCTGTAAAACCGACAGAACAGAATCCATAAAGTATCTGACATTGCGTCCGGCAATATTTTTTTGTACTTCTGCATAAAGAATCATATCTTCCTTTGATTCAGCATACAGATAATTGTCTGCAGCATATTTGATAAAAATCAAACGGATCGTAGCCGGAGTTACAGCTTCTGTCATCATTACTTCTCTATATACTTTTGAAATATCGCTAATAACACTTACATAATCGTTCTTCATATTCTTCTATCCTTCTAATTCATAAAAAATCGCATCATTCTTCAATTTTTCCAGCTTTTCAATCTCGTTAATGAGAGATAATTTATATTGCGTATTTCGATACTCTTTTCCTATGGAATCCTGCACGCTTTTATCCGGAATCGGTACATCCACATCTCTTAGCTTTCCCACATGCAGCATTGTTAACATGGATCCCTGGACCATATTTTCAATTTGAATGCGGAAAGAAGCACTATTCAAGAATGCCTGCAGATAACTTGGTATGATTTCTTCATTTATAATTCTTATAGTTGCACAAAATGAAGGAACCATGCAGTTAGCAGTTTCTTCAGTAATCGTGGCACTGGTATAAGGAGAATTGAGTTTTATCACAATATCCCCTACCTGTGTTAACCTTTTTACATCCGATGCAACCTTTAACTTTTCTGTTGCCAATTGATCCAAATCAATCAGCCCGTTGTCTGTAATTGCCTTGGGAACAATGATTCTTCTTTCCTCTGCAAATTGATCTGTGGAATCATTCACTTTGACCCTGGTCATAATTTGACCGCTGATAATTTCAACTAAATCATTTAACTTTACATATCGCATATTAATAAGCCCATCCTTCCTCTAAAAAATAATTATGAATAAACCGCTTTGGCTTCCGTATTAATGTTTTGCCATCATAAACACGTTTTTTACTGATCCGTTCCATTGTGTTTTCTTCAACCAGATATTTTTCTTCTACATAAATATCTGCTTCATCATAAGATCTTTGTTCCTGTATACATGTGCAGGTGAAATAAGGATCATTGTGGTTCTTTTCAATAATTTCATCAAACTGTTCCTGATTAATTTCAGTCACTTCCCTTATAGCATCTTTATGATGGTGCTTAACTCTTGGAAAGTCTCTGACTGCCTTTGCAGCTTCACGACCATTTTCAGCCTTAACCACAAATGCCTTTAATAAGTATTGTTTTCTACCGACATGACCACATTTAGCGATAACTTTGTATAACTTCATATAAGCACCTCCATCATTCTAACATTTCAATACGAATATTGAAATGTTTTTTATGTTCATCCTGTGCCATCATAATAGCTCACTGTATATAGTATGTCAAATACATTTTGAATTAATTTTGAAATGTTATTCATGTACATGTTCGTTATTATGCTTGTTTTAATAAAAAAACTATGCCCTAAATTCTCATTAAATCTTTTTAAAACTCTACTATTCTTTCAAAAATGCCTCAATGTTGGATCTTTATACCGGAATTCCTGTTTTTTAAAACGTGATTAATCTTGTTGTTCTGTAAGCAAAAAAGAAAAGCCACTCCCTTAGAAGCGGATCTTACGCAAAGTAAGTGATATCAAGCGTTAATTCAAGGAGACAGTCGAAAAGATTGCCTCCTTTTACGTTAATCGGACATGAC
>CACYBS010000232.1 GCA_902772725.1 Erysipelothrix rhusiopathiae | reverse complement strand
TGTTCACCATATTTTAGTAAACGTCCATTGGGGCTATACCAGTTTGCATGGTGTTCTTTAAACCTTCCGAAATCTACTTTAAAGCACTTGACCTTACCCCCAAAGCAAAAGAATTTATAGTCACGCGCTTCCTGCGTCTCGCAATCTTCTAGATACTCTTCAGCAATAATTTTTCTCGAAATATTTTTGTAAGACCATTCACGCGAAATCAGATAATAGTCAGTTTTTAGAGACTTTTCTAAAATTCCTCTTGCACTGTTCTTATCAAACAATGCTTTATCCTTGCATATTACAGTATCTCCTGAACTATGCGTACATTTCAGTACAAATTGATCCGGCAGCGAATCAAAATCTATATCATTAAATGAATCCCAAACGCCGAGAACCGGTATTACATGTCCTTTACCTATTTTATTCGACACATATTCTTTGGATAAAAGTTTATCTGCCATAATAGTATACTCCGGCTTGCGATCATATAGTTTGAGCCATTGGAGTTTTTCGCTAAATGTTCTTGGATTATTCAAATCAAGCTTTTTAAAAAAATGATTTCTATACTTTATTTTGACAGCGATTTTATCCGGTAAGTAATTATATAATTTCGTCTTGGTTAACCTTTTCCAGAACCATCTTGGATTATTTAAAATACTCATTTTAACCATCCGACCTAAAAAAACTATTCCTCATCATTTTTTCTCGCTAAAAGGAATGAAGCTATTATTATCATTCTGCTTTACGATTATCCTTGGAGCCGGCAACACCACCGTACTATTATCAGGAATGTCCTTAAAGACTACACAGTTAGCTCCTATTCTCACATTATTTCCGACCGTAATGTTTCCTATTATTTTTGCTCCGCAACCTATATACACATTGTCACCAATTTTAGGCGAACCTGCCGAAGTATTATCAGGTAATGTATTTGATCCAATAGTAACTTGATGAAATATCACACACTTCTTCCCTATAACTGCACCCTGCGAAATAAAGACACCATACGGACCGTGTGGCATAATAGGCATATCTGAGAATTCAGCCGAGAGCGGTATGGAAGCGTTGTAATATTCCATCAATTTTCTGTACTCAATTCGTTTGAAGTATGGTACTATTCCTTTTCCTACAGCAATTCTCCTAACAGCCCAGATATGATCGACAGAATATTTCTTTGATTTCTTGTCTTTAAGTGCATAATCAAGAATTTTTTTTACGAATTGTCTCATACTCCACCTTTTATCAGAGGTTCTTTCCACTCCATATATCCATATACATTTCACAAAGAATTCTGTTATCCCATTCACTCATATCAATAAAATGTTTTTCAAAGCCATTTTTATCTACATAATTTATAATTTCCCCTGCCCAGTAACCTGCGCCTTTATTTAATGGCAGAAAATGGCAATTTCCACAATCACAATCATTCGATACGTTTGTTGAGATAAAGCATGGCGTTCCCATCCTCTGAGCCTCTAATGCGACGTTTGGCAATCCTTCCTGTATGGAAGGGATTAACAGAACAGTGGCTTCAGACATTGCCTTAGGAATATCCGCATCCTGCGGCAAAAAAAACACTTTATCGGTCAGAGCTTTCTCTGCTACTTTTTTTCTTAATTCCGGTAAATACGTTTCCGTTTCGGACCGCGGGTATCCTATGAATGTTAAGTCCGCATCAACACCCTTATTGACCAGCTCCTGAAGTATATCGACTGCAAATTTTTGGTTTTTTCGGGAACTGAAACTACCGACCATCAATAAATGTATTCTGTCATCCTTTACCGGAGAATATTTATCCGGATCAAATTTTTCAAAATCCAAAGTAGGATTCTTAATCGGTTTTCCCTTATTCTTTCCAAACACATAATCCGCTGCATTTTGTGTAACTCCGTATTTATGAGTACAACAACGATTTAACACGATAGAACATAAAAAGAGGTAGAGTTTCACATACAAACGATCATTGCCCGGATCATTTAATGCGCAGTATGCAACTCTTACCGGTACTCCACACTTTTTCGCAGCTGCCATACAAGCTGCATTTATAATAAAATCATGCCCATGAACTGCATCATATTGTTCATGGGCTTTAAAGAAACGCTCCATTCCTCTCTTAAC
>CACYBS010000231.1 GCA_902772725.1 Erysipelothrix rhusiopathiae | reverse complement strand
TGTTTTTTAATCACCGATGAAAAAAAGTGGGTTTTTTATTTGTTAGATTCAGAAATTAGACTTTAGTTTTTAACTACATTCTTAAAAAAGGTAATCATCCTCCTATCGTTCATATTCAGATTGCCGCATAAAGATAAAGAACTAAAGAGAATCTGAAATAAATCAGATTCTCTTTTCTCTTTATGTTTTATCTGGACTATTCCTCATCATCACGAGGTAATTCAAAATCGCATCCGCTTGTAGAAATAATGTCGGATTGAGCAAACTCAACGACATCCAGCTCTGCATTTACATATATCTCTTTCATGACTGATTCCCCCATTTCTATGTCTTATAAAATTTATTCAAAACCGTAATTGGTTTTAGAACCGTGTTTGATTAATATTTTTAATTTACGACTTTGTAAAGAATGCATTGGCTGCCTGGTTATATTTATATAAAGCTCGGCAGACGTTTTGTAATGCTTCATCCTCACCTGTTTTATTAACCCGGCCGTATGCATAGCTCAAAGCACTGTATTTTACAGTAAATCCGCCAACACCTAGCGTATACATCTCATCCAAATCAGCACTGGCAATATTTGGAATCTCTACATAATATTCATCACCTGATGCGATAGGTTTTACCGTCTTTCCATTGACTTTAAATGTATATTCGCTGATCTTATGTCCGCTTTCTACCGCAAAGTAATGTCTGATTGAAGTAAGCGATTCAAGTACCAGCGTTGAACCTCTAAATGTCAATCCGGTTTGACTTCCTGTTTTTGCTGTCTTATATGTGGATAAGGTATCAGCCGTAACATCCGATACATCTGTATTTGTCAGATCTTGATTCGCCAGATGATCGGTATTGTATTTGAAATATGTCTGAGCATATCCGCCATAGTTGAGCAATGATTCCAACAGCGTTCTCAGTTTCTCACTGGTTGATGATTTAGCAAGCATTTTGTCACAATACTGTTTTACAGAATACTTTTCCGTATAAGCTACATTTCCATCGGATAAGATCAACTTGGCAACAATATCTGTTGTCATCTGTGCTGATGTTACCTCTGCTGAAAACCTGTAAGAATTATTTTGTTTTACGGCATCTTTCACATTTAAGGAAACAGTCTTTCCTGCCACTGATAATTCCAGTTTTGCACCATCATCCGTTAACACATAATCCGCAAATTCAGATAGAAATTCACACCAATATTTCCTTCAAGCGATATAGAATGTCCGCATTTTTTGACCGTTTCGTGAAGTACGCCATTTTCATCCGCATAATAATTGACACCTTTGATTGTGAGAGGGGTACTTCGTACCATCTGCGTATCATAAAAGCCATATGAGGCAATTTTATTTTCCATAATGACATACTTTTCCCCATTATGTTCGATCAAACCGTATCTTAATATTGAATTCTCATCTGCGTAATAATCCGATCCATTGTCATTTTTGATGAAATCACTCTTTAAAAGTTCACCTGTTAAAGCTGTAGGATAGACTTTAATATCACGATAACCTGGACCATCAGACATGAATACAAGTGACTCGTAGGATCCATAAGTGTCTGATAGTCTTCGAGAATCTCCATATGCAGTGAGAACGTAATTCTTATTGTTGTAAGTAACCATACAATTTCTTACCAGAAATCCGTTTTTAACCCATTGAACACCAAATGCTCCATAATAGAATCCATCACTCACATCAGTTGTATAAGTACCATCTTCATCGAATTTATATAATCGATGATTGATTTCACGTAGTTCTGAAGCATATTTTCTACCTGTGCTGTCAAAACACAGATTCTTTCCATCTACCGTCTGAAACCCCTCTAAGACAGAACCATTCTCTGTTAAATAATAGTCTCCGTCATAAATGTCACCGTTTTCAATCCGGATCCACTGATTCTTTACGATTCTTCCTGAAGAATCTGTTACATAGATCATATACTTACCATCTAAGTAGATCTTTCGCCCTGCGTAATCCTTATGTAGAACGTTATAGACAAAAAGATAATCTTCTCCATCGATCGTATAAACGCCATCAACCGGTTTTCCATTTTCAAAATAGTAGGTTCTCTCTCCCGCGAATACCCATCCATCTTTATCAATCAGAGCACATTCACCGTTCTCTTGAATTCCATACCATTCATCATTTATCTTTTCAACAGAGCTGGTGACTAAATGACAATCGTTAAAATAATATTGTTTCCCAGATATTGTCTGTAATCCATCAACAAGAAGTCCGTCCGCTCCAGCATATACAGTAGCGTCCATCCAAATAGAATATGAGCCATAAATCTTTTCATATGGTCCCGTAAACCATTGATTTTTCAATAGAGAACCATCTTTAGAAGCTACCGCATAAGTAGGATCTGTGTTGTTTGGATTATTGATTCCGTAGTATATACCTTCCGATACCTGTACAATTTGATTTTTTTTCATGGTGCCGTAGTAAAAATAGTATTCTTTGCCATCGATTTCGTAGATTCCACTCGCTAACGCACCATCAACAACATAATAGGTATTGATATTGGTAGTTAAACCCTCTGGTGCTATAGAGGCACATCCAGTTATATCGAAGATATAGTTTGTACCGTTGATATTCGCAATTTGATTCCTATAAGGCCCATATTGATATCCATCAATTGTTATAAAATCTACGGAATGCCCGTCAGAATCAAAATAATAACCTTGGAAGAATTGATTCTTAACGACATGTCCATCCGAATCAGTTCCAACATAATAATTCTTACCGGAATCATATACAGAGGTCACATTATTAAAAACCTGACAACCCTGGCTGTCAAAAACATATTGATTGGTACCATCGTTAAGAATCGAATTTGTTAATAAACTTCCGTTTTGAACATAATATTTGTTAAAACCATTATCATTCCATCCTTCTTGGGCAACAAAGTATGATCCATCGTTATTAAAAAAATAAACGGATCCATCTATCGTTGCGGTTGTGTTATAAAACATTACAGGTTCGCCATAATATGTAGTTGTATCTTTAGAACCAAAGTAATAATCTTTTCCATCAATCGTAGCAAAACCTGAAACATATTTCCCATTTTCATCACGGTATCGATACGTCGCAGAAACATTACTTTCGGTCAATTCCCAGCCTTGATTTTGAACTTCCGATGCTGCAGCAGACTGTGAAACATCACCTTCAGTTTCTTCAACAATCACTTCTGCATTTTCTGGAACAATCTCATCGTAAATATAAGATGTTTCTTCTTCATTCTGTTCAACAACAGGCTGTGTATCCACATTTTCATCGGCTAGAACCAAAGTAGCTCCTGAAAAAGTCATCAACAGGCCAAAAGAAAATAGATAGTACTTTGCGTTTTTTGAAAACATAATCCTTTTCCTCCTATGTTTAAAAGGGCTCACCAACACTTACAAACGTGATGTAGTTACTGAATCCCTGTCGCAACCATTAAAGCGAGTTAAATTTCGAGCCACATCGCAGGGCGTACCATGAAATTAATACTTACCACATCAGTTCCTTCCAAATAAATCGATCCGTCTACATTCACAAAAGACACAAATCTTCCCCTGCTGCCCGGTGTTCTAAGCCACCAGCTCCAATTAACATCTTCGTTGACATAACCAACATTGTTCATTGCATAAACGCTTGCCTTAACAACCCTGTCATCATCGTTTGGAAAATAGCTCTCTACCTCCGACACGGATAAGAGAAAAATTTTATCCTTGGTATCGTTTCCCGGTTCTGAATCAAATCGAGGGTTCTTTTCTGCATTAACCGTTGTTGTAAGAATACTTTTTCTCTCATTTTCATCGAATGCTTTGTTGAGAAACATGGAATTTAACCATTTCCGTAATGAACAGCCCTCCCATGTGACATCATTATTAACCGGATGAAACGAACGTGTTTCCAGTGCATACTTACTAACAACCAAGATTTTATTATCTTCTTTATCAAGGACTATCCACTCAATATTTTCCTGACCATTCGATGAATCGTTGTCCTGTTCGTACTTTCCAAAAGTAATCGTATTTCCAACTTCCACATTGCCCTGTAAATTTGCTGGCGAAGAACAGCCGGAAACGACAAATAAAAGTAACATTAAATACAGTATCTTCCTCATAACCCCTCCTTGAGATTCAATTTATTTTCGATTAATATCGGTAATTTTATAATTCTACACAAATACTTTAGCGGATTTTGCGCTAAATTTCAATAGTGGGTATTCCGCTAAGTTATCTTTTCTATAGGTGGAATTATGCGTTATAAAAGAATCCGTGATTTAAGAGAAGATCACGACCTCACACAGCGGGAGATGGGAGTCATACTATCTTGCAGCCAAAGAGTTTATAGCAACTATGAACGAGGTGACCTGGATATTCCAACAGAAATACTTATTAAATTATCGAATTATTATAATGTTTCTGTTGATTATATTCTTGGCCTCACCAACAATAAGGCTCGCATTGTAGACACTAAGTAATTCTCTGACATCAGTGAAAACTATTCTGTTAAAAATTTGCGAGTCAAATATGTTTTTATGCGCTTTGTTTCTATTTTTTTACTAAACTTAACTTTTGTTTATGTTATTTCCCTTTTCATTCTTCCAATCAAATAAACTTCCAAACAAAAAAGGATACTCTGAAGTATCCTAATCACAACATTATGGTTTTAATAATTTTTTATCCACTTTTTAAATATTCTTTTTAATAAATTGATCGATTATTTTAAGAACCTCCGGATTTCCGAATTCCGCTCCTCCGTGATCGGCCCCTTTCACAAGGTAGAAGTAAGCTTCATGACCGGTTTCAATTAAACGGTTGTATACGGCAGCAGAGCAGCTTGGATTAACTGTTCGATCCTTCGTTCCATGGAAAATCAAAACCGGTTTGATATCCGTATCCTCATTAATCACGCAGTCTAAAGAAAGCTTTTCGAGCATCTCGCGATCTTCATTTAAGTTAATGCCCCCTGCAACCATTCCTTCCGGGCTGTTCGGCATACAATGGTTGGTTGTGATCGGATTGGAATCCTCCATCGTAAAGCAGGTTGATCCATAAAAATTGATCACACAGCTGCACTCAGCTGATATACCCGGATAGATATTGTCTTCGGTGTCATCATTGTGCATAAGCCCTGCATATACTGCAGTATGTCCACCCGATGAATTACCTGCCATGATGATTTTATCCGGATCCACATCATATTGATCCGCATTCTTTCGCATAAAGCGTACGGCATTTTTCGCATCACAGATCTGTGCCGGGAAAGCGGCAATACCGGAATGGCGGTATTCCACAATCGCGCATACATATCCCATTTGGGCATATTTGGACACTAAAGGTATATCCCCATATACATCCTGTTTCATCCAGGCACTTCCCTGCACATAGATAATACATGGATATTTCTTCGTTCCTTCCGGATGATTTCTCGATCTTGGCATCAGAATCTGCAGATGTAAAGGAATACCATCCATCACTGCATACACTACATCCGGAATATATTTAGTGCGAATTTCATCACCGGTCGTTTCAATTACCGGAATCCCTTCCATTGTGAATTCAGGATATTCATCATATGTCCAATTTTTAAGTTCCATAAATAGTTCTCCTTTGTATATTTCTTATTTTATCATTGAAATTAGAAAACAGAGTGAAAACTTCATTCTGCTCCTAATCCATTTCACTTACTACAATATTGGCAATTTCGTTCAAGCCTTCTTTATCCTTTGGACTTGCGATTCCGTAATGCTGGGTCGCAAAACGGTCATCCAATATCTTTTTATTTTCATCCAGATAACCTGTAAGAATGGTCACATCAACACAGAAGACATCGATATCCCCATTATCAAGAGCCTTAGCCAGCTGTTCGTAACTCTTATATGTCACAAAGCGCGGCGAGATATTGATATTATGTTTCTGAATATAATCCAGAAAATCCCTTCTGGTTGTGGAATTACTCATCACACCGATAATTTTATTATCGAGATCGATGATGGAGCGAATACGTTCTTCCTTTAATGTATTTTCACCGATTTTGGTAATATTGACCATGAGTCCGACCGAGCTGGAATAATAGCTCTTAGAAAAATTCACTTTTTCTTTTCGCTCATTGGTAATAGTGTAAGTTGCGATCACATAGTCTACCTCATGCTGCTGTAAAACCTTTTCACGGTCATCCACCGCAACCGGTACAAATTTAACTAATTCATCCTCTACGGCTTCATTATAAGAAACATCAAATATTTTAGCGGCAATCTGATAGGCTAAGCCAATTTCCATTCCCTCATATTTCCCGGTCTCTTCGTTGTAAAAGCCAAAGCCCGGAACATCATTCTTACATCCTACAATCAAATGACCCCGGTCAATAATTTCCTGCACATCTTCCGTGATTTCTACCGTATCGGGCTGATTGTTCTCAGTAGTTGTCGTATTGGGACCTGCTGTAGAGCATCCTGCTAAAATGAGTGCAAGAAGCACAGCAGCAATTCTTTTCAACATATATTACTCCCTATTAAAGACTTCTTTATCCAGGGAACCGTTTTGATGAGCAACAATAGTTGTACATACCGCATCACCGGTAATATTGACTGCTGTACGCATCATATCCAGAATACGGTCAATACCCATGATCAAAGCGATACCTTCGGTAGGAAGTCCCACTGAAGTGAGTACCATGGACAAGGTAATTAATCCTACGCTTGGAACACCGGCGGTACCGATCGAAGCCAGTGTTGCCGTAGCTACAACAGTAGCCAATCCGGCAAAAGTCAAAGGAATACCATAAACTTGTGAAATAAAGATAACCGCAACACCCTGCATGATGGCAGTACCATCCATATTGATGGTCGCACCTAACGGAATAGTAAAGGATGAAATCTTACGGGATACACCTACTTTTTCCTCAAGGGTATCAATATTCATCGGGATGGTCGCATTGGAAGTAGCAGTTGTAAACGCAAATACCATAACCGGCCAGAATTTTTTAATAAATTTAATCGGACTTAAACGGGTAAACAGGAAGAACAATACCAGATATACTCCGAAACATTGAATGATTAGACCCAGTGTAACCGAGCCCATATACTTCAACATCGGAATAAAGGCATCAAATCCAATACCCGCAAAGGTCTTGCAGATCAAACAGAATACACCGACAGGAGCAGCTCCCATAACCGCCATGGTCATCTCCATCATGATATCGTTAAACTGGGAGAAGAAATTGGCAACTACATTGGCCTTATTACCTAATTTTGCCAGCATAATACCTACAAATAGCGCAAAGGTTATAATCGGTAACATATCACCGTTGGCCAGTGAATTAATCGGGTTTTTCGGAATGATATTTAAAAGTGTATCGACCATAGATGTAGCTTCCGCTACCGTAACTTCACTGGTCTCTACTGACTCCAATACAATACCGATACCCGGCTTGATGAGCATTGCGATGCTTAAGGCTACCACAACGGCTACTGCAGTAGTAAATAAATAGAAACCAACGGTTTTAATACCTACTTTTCCTAAAGTCTTGGTATCACCGATTGCCATAGATCCGCATACAATTGAGCAGAATACCAATGGTACGACAAGCATCTGCATTAAGCGGATAAAGCCCTGCCCTACAACATATAAAACACCATTGATAATAATCGTATCCTTAATATATCCAGAAGGCATGAAATAGTGAATCAATACACCCAGTACTGCCCCACCAATCAAAGAAATAAATATCTTAGTAGAGAGGGACATTTTTTTCTTCTCAGTCAATTTGATAACCTCCCTCTACCTTGATGGAATCCAGATATTCGTGCAGCGCTGCCTTCCATTCTTTTGGCTGCTCTACGCCATCTAAACGCATCATCATATTATCAAGTACGGTATATGCCGGACGATTGGAAGCAGTTCCTCTTACCGGAATAATATCAATATCCAAACCGGCATATTCTTTGATTTCCATTGCGTATTCATAACGCGAGCATGAACCCTGGCATACAACATGATATAAGCCAAATAAATCATTTTCGATAAAGTAAGAAATCACCTTTGCCAGCTCAATAGAACTTGTCGGCACTGCCCTTTCATCGACCGAAGCAGAAATCGGTTTTTTCTCTTTGGCAGCTTTTAAAACATCATCCAAAAAATCATGACCGGTTCCATATACCCAGGAACTGCGGATAATCACAAATTTGTTGGTTAATAACTGAATCATCATTTCTCCGGCTAATTTTGACTTACCGTAAATAGAACACGGACCTACAGAATCAAACTCATTTAATGGTTTCGATGCTTTACCGTCAAATACATCATCCGTAGAAAATTGAATCAATCGACACTCGTGAGCTGATGTCTCAATCGCAAGATTTCTTGCTCCGATCGCATTGACACGATATGCCTCATCCGGATCATTTTCACAAGCCTCCAGACTGGTAATACCGGCACAATTGATCACAACATCCGGTCGGTTCATCGACATAAAAGTCGATACCGCATTACGGTCACTGACATCAACATCATCCTTGTCGGTCGTGTAAATTTTGTACTTCATCTTGTCTAATAACTGCTGTAAAGCCTGGCCAACATGACCTTTAGCGCCAACAATCCATACTCTTCGCATAATCAATCTCCTCCATTAGTAAATAGTACAATAATTATTTCATAGAACTAGATTCCTTTCAAGATTTATAAAAGCCCTTTCATTTTTACTAGAAAGAGCTTTTTCGAAATAATCTTATTTTTCTAAGACAATAAATTTCCTCATGAATCAGGGCTGATAGTTCCATCCATGATCATCATGATAAATCATTAATTTTGTCATACCGCCATCAACACAGATATTCTCTCCGGTAATAAAGCCGGCTTTATCGCTGCACAAAAATAAGACCATATTGGCGATATCGAATGGATTACCCACTCTTCCGGCAGGGTGCTGTAAGGCATCCGCTCCCTCATATTGCACTCCCCTTGTTTCAATCCATCCCGGGGATACGGAATTAACCCGAATTTTTGGACCCAGACTTACGGCAAGCGCATGCGTTAATGCCGCAATCCCGCCTTTGGCAGCTGAGTAGCTTTCCGTATAAGCCTGAGACATGCGATCTCTTGAAGATGAGATATTAATGATGACTCCCCTATCCGAAAAATACGGAAGAAACTGCTTGGAAAGATAGAATGGAGCCGTTACTCCGACTTTTAAGGCATATTCAAATTCTTCATATGTACAGGTATCAATTCCCTTCATTAAAGGAAGCGCATTATTGATCAAATAATCAATATGGCCGTATTCATGAATCACCTTTTGTACAAAGCGATCCATATCACTCTTTTTTGATAAATCACCTGTAAAATAGTCATTCTCTAAAATGTCAAAAGCACAGACAACAGCTCCTTCTTTTTCAAATTCATCTCGAATGCATCTGCCAATTCCTTTCGCAGCTCCTGTCACTACAACAACTTTATCTTTAAATTCCATATTCCCTCCTAAAAAGAAGAGGAAGTTGTCCTCTTCTTATGTTTACTTATCTAAAGATGCACCCTGCGTTTCGATAACTTCCTTCATCCAGTTATAGGATTTTTTCTTTGTACGTTTCAAAGTACCGTTACCCTTATCATCCATATCTACATAGACAAAACCATAACGCTTTTTCATTTCACCGGTAGATAAAGATACAAGGTCAATCGGTGCCCACATTGTATATCCGAAACAATCTACTCCGTCAATTAAGATCGCATCACGCATTGCCTTAAAGTGATCTTTTAAGTATTCAATACGGTAATCATCTTCTACATAACCATTTTCATCGGCTTCATCAATGGCACCCATACCATTTTCTACGATAAATACCGGCTTTTGAATACGGTCATAAATTTCATTTAAACAATAGCGTAAGCCAAGCGGATCTACCGGCCAGCCCCAAGGTGTCATTTCCAAATACGGATTTGGAGAACCACCGACGTTAAACCAAGGATCACCGGCTTTGGTGGTGTTAGAACGATAGTACGAGAACGATACATAGTCCAACTGTCCTTCAAACAGGATTTTCTTATCTTCTTCAGAAATCTCCAGATTGTCAAATCCATGATGCTGCCAAACTGATTTTGCGTAAGGATGATAATAACCTCTTGCCATAGTATCGATAAAATACCAGTTTTCTCTTCTGGCCTGCATCTGATGGAACATATCTTCCGGTTTGCAGGTAGCAGGATATAATTCACTCATCGCATACATAGCACCAAACATGGATCCCGGAATCATCTCATGACCGAGTTTAGTTGCGATTGCGCTGGCAACAAACATATTATGAGCACCTAAATAGCGGATATATCCTGTAGACTCGCGTGTTCCGCAAGGACCAAAACCGCGTACGGCATTGATTTCATTGAATGTGAGCCAATACTTGCAGTATTTTCCATAGTTTTCAAATAACGTCTTGGCATATTTTACGTAGCAATCAATCAATTTACGGCTTGCCCATCCATTATATTTAAGAGCCAGTTCCATCGGTAATTCATCATGACAGATGGTAACCATCGGTTGGATATTATACTTCTTCAATTCTTCAAATACATCTGTATAGAAATCGAGTCCTTCCTGATTTGGAGTTTCTTCTTCCCCATTTGGATAGATTCGAGTCCAGCAGATACTGAAACGGTAACAGTTAAATCCCATACCTGCCATCAATGCGATATCTTCTTTATAGTGATGATAGAAATCAACAGCTTTATGGCTTGGATAGTAACTGTCTTCTAAAAATACCGGAACGGCATCTTCAGGTACTTCATCTGCCAAAAAGAAGCTGCTTCTTGGATAAATCAGAGTACCATCGGCACGTTTCATTGTATGATGGCGCGGTTTTTCAACAGATCCATCTGTCTCGTAGTCGTGAGATAAAATACCTCTTCCGCCTTCACCAAAACCACCTTCATACTGGAAGTCAGCCGTAGCTCCACCCCATAAAAACTCTTTTGGAAATGTAGTCATAAATCCTCCTTTTATGTTTAAATCTCTTAATTTAATAATATCGATGTGTTTTTATATTTTCAATACTACTTACTTAAATTAGAGAACCAACTTTTCCTTTTTTCTATCCGATTTGTACACTTTTTTTCCATACATATTTTTCTCTGTTATATTAAAGGTGCAAAGAAAGAAGGATAGACCAATGGGAAAGTAAGCTTCCTATCTATAGCTGCATACCTCTATAGATAGAGTAAAAAAAAGGTATTTAACATAGATCAAATAAGAGAAAGGAGTAAGCATGAACAGATTTATCTCTTAAAAGGCCCTTACAGGAAAGATGTTAGTGAGGGCCTTTTATAATGCAGAAAAAAAAGAGCACCGGCTCTTTTTAAGTCCTAAATTATTAGGAGAGAGGGGGAAGATTAGTCATCTATCTAACAGAGTAT
>CACYBS010000230.1 GCA_902772725.1 Erysipelothrix rhusiopathiae | reverse complement strand
CCGAGATGCCGGCACTTTTGGTAAATGATTTTTCGGAGCTTACAGAGGAAGATGCTTCAAATAAGTTTATGGATGTAAGAAAAAGGATGGAGAGCTATGACTATGTTATAGGTCAGTGGCCAATGCACAGTTTTGAAGTTTCAAAGTTAAAAGGGCACTATATTATTCATTTCTCTATCGACATGCTGATTGCAGACTTTGTTAGCGTAAATGTCATCGTTTCCCAGTTATTTAAATTATATGAGGGTGAAGAATTGCCGGATGTGGCTGATAAGCTGTCATTTAGAGATATTGTCATTGCCGACGGAAAAGAAATGGCAAAGAGCAAGCAGACAGGAAAGTACGGGGCTGCAAGGGATTATTGGAATGATAAGATACAGACTATGGCCGGAGCACCTGTTCTTCCGGTAAAAGATAATATTACAAATAAGGTTAATTTTACCAGGCACACTTATAAAATGGCAGCTCCCAAGTGGAATGTGATAAAAGAGATTGCCAAGAATAAAGGTGTAACATCTTCTGTAGCTATTATGACTGCATATATCGAGACCATATCAAGATGGTCATCTTCAAAGAATTTCTGTATAAATCTTACTTTGATGGATAGGGATAGAAGTTATCTTGATTCAAATGATGTTGTAGGTGATTTTACAACAGTCAGTGTTTTTTCGGTGAATGAATCAAGCGATAGCTTTATCGATAGGACAAAGGATAATCAGGAAGAATTAATTAAAGATTTAGACAATAAAAGCTTCTCGGGAATAGAAGTGTTGCAGGAACTTAGCCGATTTAAAGGTGAAAAAGTCATGATTCCTATAGTATACACAAGTACACTCGGATCTAAAGAAGATCAGTCTATTTCAGAAAAATCCGAGCTTACTTATGGCGTCAGCAGAACACCGCAGGTATTGATAGACTGTCAGACTATTGAATCGAACGGTTGCCTTGTCGTTAATTGGGATGTAAGAGACGGTGTTTTTGACTCCTGTGTTATTGATGAAATGTTTAATGCATTAAAGGACGGGATCGAAAGGCTATCAGAAGGAGAAGAATCTTGGAATGACAAGGAACTAATCCGCTTATCGGATGCCACATTATTAAAGAGAGAAAAGCTTAACAAGACAGGCCTTGAAATAAAAGACAGATTTTTGCATGAAGGTTTTTTAAATAATGTGAAAAAGAATCCGGACAATATTGCTCTTATTTCCGAAGGGGTTAAATACTCTTACGGGGAACTTGCAAAGTATGTGCAGACCTTTAGCTATTCGTTAAAAAATGCGGGGATTGTTCAGGGAGATAAGGTTGCGATTATCGTAAACAAAGGAATTATGCAGATCGCGGCTGTGCTTGGAACTCTGTTTCAGGGCGGAGTATATGTTCCTATTGCTGTCGACCAGCCTGATCTTAGGCAGAAGGCAATCATTGAAGATGCAGGTGCTAAGATTGTTATCACGGAAAAAAATATTGAATGTGATAACGTTGCATTCATAGATATAAATGAGGTTTCGCCTGCTGGAAAAATTGATCTTAGCATTAAAGACATTAAGTATGAAGACAGTGCATATATAATTTTTACTTCCGGTAGTACGGGACGCCCCAAGGGAGTTGTTATATCGCATAAAGCAGCGATGAATACAATAACGGATATTGATCAAAGGTTTGGCATCACTTCTGAGGATGTGATCCTTGGTGTATCAAGCCTTACTTTTGATCTTTCCGTATACGATATTTTTGGTGCGTTTACTGAAGGCGCAATGTTGGTTCTTCCGGATAAAACTAAAGAAAAGAGCCCTGCACATTGGAGTGAACTCATTGACGAATACGGTGTGACGGTATGGAATTCCGTACCTGCGTTACTGTCTATGCTCGTGGATTACAAGAGTATGGAGAATCATCCTAAGAACAACTCGATGAAGTGCATTATGTTATCCGGAGATTTGATTCCAAGAACATTTCCTGGAGAAATAAGAAAGTTATTTAACAGTGCAAAAATCTATAGCTTAGGCGGTGCGACGGAAGCGGCAATCTGGTCAATTTATTATCCTATTACAGATTATGATCTGGACAAAAATATTCCCTATGGAATGCCTTTATCCAATCAGGAGTTTTATGTTCTGGATGATATGGACAAGATATGTCCCGATAATGTCATTGGTGAGATTTGCATTGCCGGAACAGGACTGGCAGACGGTTACTACGGTGATGAGGAAATGACAAATAAAAAATTCTATATGCACCGTGATCTTTGTAAGAGAATATATCGCACAGGAGACCTTGGGTATTACAACGAAGACGGCATTATAGAATTCGTTGGAAGAAGGGATTTTCAGGTTAAGCTAAACGGTCACAGGATAGAGCTGGGAGAAGTTGAAAACGCACTAATGAAGCATTCTTTGGTCGATCAGGCTGTAGCTACCATATTTGAAGATGCAAACGGAAGGAAGTCATTGGAAGCGTTTGTTGTCCCAAAGAAATCGCAGGAAGCTTCAGTTGATTACAGAATGAATGCAAAGTCGTTTGAGAAAGAAGTTAATTGTGCTGCGGATGAAGTTTTAAAAGACAGGAGCAAGAAGGACATACTCGATTGGAAAAAATGTTCTGAGAATACAGCTGTAACAGATATGCTCTGGGTATTTAGAAGTGCCGGGGTATTTAATACAACAGACGAAACTTATACCTACAGACAGATAATGGATGCGGTAAATCCTAACGCGGAATTTGAGCATATTGTAAAACGTTGGCTCAATGTTCTGGAAAAGGAAGAACTTGTAAAAGAGAGTTTATCTAAGTATTCACTTACGCAAAAAGGCACGAAATTCGTTGACAGAGATGCTGCATGGAACGAATTCAGGAGACTGGAAGATAAAGTGGAATACAGTCATGAATTGTTTGAGTATCAGAAAAAGTCATCCGATCTTCTTTTAAAGCAGGTACGTGGTGAAGTTCGCGGTCTTGATCTGTTTTTTCCGGAGGGAAAAACAGAT
>CACYBS010000229.1 GCA_902772725.1 Erysipelothrix rhusiopathiae | reverse complement strand
TATTGGTTGATGGGGATGTTGAATACTCTGCTTATGTGCAGTCGGAAGGATGGCAAAATCCTGTATCTTCCGGTACTTTTTCCGGTACTGTCGGACAGGCAAAGCGTATTGAAGCCATCCGTATGAATTTGACAGGCGAACTCGCCGATACTTATGACCTGTATTATCAAAGTCATGTATCGAATATTGGCTGGATGGATTGGGCCAAAAACGGACAAAACTCTGGAACCGTGGGATGTGATTGTGCCATTGAAGCGATTAAGCTTGTTCTTGTAGAAAAAGGAAAAGGTGTAAATTATTCTACACAAACGCCTTTCCGCTCTGAAGGATTATCTTATAAAGCGCACGTATCCAATATTGGATGGCAGTCATCTGTAAAAGATGGGCAGCTGGCAGGAACAACCGGGTATTCACTATCTGTTGAAGCAGTACAGATTGATCTAGGCGCTTTGTCGGATCAAGGTGGTATTGAATATCAAACACATATTGCCAATGTCGGGTGGGAACCCGGGTGGTCTAAAAACGGAAACATGTCCGGAACAGTAGGACAAGCACAGGCAATCCAAGCTATCCGCATTGTTTTGACCGGTGATTTAGCCAAAACACATAACATTTATTATCGAACCCATATTTCGGAATATGGATGGCTGGATTGGACAAGTAACGGAAAGATATCGGGATCGGAAGGATTAAATAAATCTATTGAAGCTATTGAAATCACATTAGAGGAAAAGAAGACGGAAGGCTCAAAAAATACCATCTCCCATTTAATATGTAAAGATGGTATTACGTATGTTGATCAAAATGGAACGCCACTCAAGGGCTGGCAGATTACTAATGATTACATCTATCATTATGCCAACTTAGATTCTTCTTTAAACTATGCGGCAAATTATAATTCAAGAGGAATCCCAACTCTATACATTGATTTACGGACAACTGATCTTGGCACATTGGAATCCGGATCAAAAAACGCAAAATATCCCGGACAGTTTGTCAGTATCTTTGATAAAGATCATCAGGAGTACTGTTTGAGTGCTTCTGATGTAGAAATCAAAGGTCGTGGCAATTCTACATGGAAGGTTTCAAAAAAACCATATCAGATTAAATTTGACACCAAGACATCCGTGCTTGGCATGCCTGCTGCAAAGAAGTGGGTATTATTGGCAAACTATTATGATGACAGCGGGCTTTGTAATGTACTTGCTGCAGATTTAGCGGAAGCGATGGATTTAGAACACTCTCAATATTCGTTTGTCGATCTTTATATTAATGGATCCTATCGGGGAAATTATTTAATTGCCCAGAAAGTGGATATCGGTAAAAATATGATCCCGTTAAAGGATGAAAAAGGTGTATTGATGGAAGTCGATGGATGGTATCCTGAAGACGAAGAGTACGTTGTGCACAGCCGGCGAGGAATTGATATTGTCCTGAAGGAGGCCGTTAAGGATGAAGATCCTGATACTTTGAATTCGGCATTAGCCTCTTTTATCGATACATATAATCGTATTGAAGACGCATTAACTCAAAAATCCTGGGAAGATTTACAGAAATATGCAGATGTACAATCATTTGCGAAATACTATCTGATAAATGAATTAGCGGAAAATCCGGATTGTAATGTATCCAGCTTCTATATGTATAAAGATGGGGATAAGGATGTCATCCATGCCGGACCGATTTGGGATTTTGATGTTGCCTTTGGAAGGACGATGCCACTTTGGGGATACACATGGAATCCAAATAAATTCTATGTCGCAAATACAAGTAATTACACAAAGATTTATTCTCATTTTTTCCGAGATATGATGCGTATTCCGGAATTCTATAATATGGTATGCGATATGTGGCAAAATACTTTATATCCGGCGGCAATCGAAGAAATGGATACTATGGATACGTATTACGATATTCTGTATGCATCAAAACGCGATGACAACATCATATGGTCTCATCAAGACTTTCAAAGTGCATTCAACGAGTTGAAAACCTGGTACACTGAGCGTGTTCATTTTATCAATATGATATTCGGTGAAGGATATAAAGAGGCATCCTCTGTTCAATTAGGGACATCTGTAGTATCACTTACGCATTTAGGAGATGGCTGGTATACCATTTCTTCCGGGGATGGTGTATATACGATCTCTGATACGGAGGAAGCAACGCATTCCATTTATGCACAGCCTTATGATGGAAGCTTTACGCAGCAATGGCGTCTTTACGAAAAGGATGGACTTGTTAAAATAATTAATAAAGCGACCGGTCAGGCAATTCAATATTTTCCGCAGGGAATAGCTGCCTCAATAAATGAAGAAGCCCGAACCCAATGGCATACCCTTGTTTCATAATTAATTATTTCTAATCAGTCAGGATACCTATGTATCCTGGCTTCTTTATTTTGTGATTCAGTTTATAAAGTGTTAATATAGACAGGGAACAGAGTGTGATTAACATGGACAGAACATATTTTAAAGATAAAAAGAGAATTGTATTAAAGGTGGGCTCCTCCAGCATTACCCATCCAACCGGAGCCTTACACTTATCAAAAATGGAAAAATTAATCCGCGTGATCTGCGATTTAAAAGGTGAGGGAAAAGAAGTAGTTCTGGTATCTTCCGGAGCGATTGCGGTAGGTAGACAGGCGTTATCCTTTGGCCAGCGGCCGGAGACGACTTCTCAAAAACAGGCACTTGCAGCTGTAGGTCAGGCACGCTTGATGATGGTCTATCAGCGTTTGTTTGCCGAATACAGTACTATCGCATCGCAGGTTCTGCTAACTAAAAATGTCATGACAGAGAAAAAATCCCGGATCAACGCAAAAAATACTTTTATAGAATTACTCAATATGGGGACCATTCCGGTTGTAAATGAGAATGATACAATCTCTACTGCAGAGATTGAACAGGTTGAATCCTTTGGCGATAACGATCAGCTTGCCGCCACGGTTGGGGCTTTGATTGAAGCGGATTTGGTTATCTTATTGTCCGATATTGAGGGATTGTATACCGATAACCCGAAAAAAAATCCCAACGCGAAGTTTATTGACTTCGTTCCTTCAATTACCAGTGATTTTTTGGCGATGGGTAAAGATGAAACCGGCTCTAATGTGGGAACCGGAGGTATGAGCGCTAAATTGATTGCAGCGCAGATTGCCACGGATTCAGGAGCCGATCTAGTAATCGCAAAATTCGATGACCCATATATTATTGAAGATATATTGGATGGTAAGAACATCGGAACATTATTTAAGGCAAAAGAAAAATAGACGGGAAGCCGTCTTTTTTGGATATACGGAAAGGATGATTTCATGTTTATTGTCACTGTACATTCAATAGATAATATCCCAAAGCTCAAAGAAAGCGGAGCTGATGCGCTGGTGATTGGATTGGAAAACTGTTCCATCCGCCATCAAAATGTTGTTTCCTTTGACGAGCTTCCAAAATGGAAAGAGTCATGTTTAAAACAAGGCTTACTGTTATATATTAATTTCTTGAAATTCTTTTCCGAACCGGAAATGGAAATGATGTCGCATGCTTTAAAGATTTGTAAAGAAACCGGAGTGGATGGAATTTATTACAGCGATGAAGGTGTTCTTTATGAAGCTAAACAGTTAGGAATGGAACATCTTTTGATTTATCAGCCGGAAACGCTGGTCACAAGTGCACCGGATGTTCAATTTTATCTGGATCAGGGCATTCAGGCTGTCAGCCTTGCTCATGAATTATCCATTGATGAAATTGAATCCATTGCCACTGTTTCTACAAACATAGAAGTATTGATTCATGGATATTTTTCTATTCTCTATTCAAGACGTCCATTGATTACCAATTATTTCAATGCGATCGGTAAATCCGTTTCCATAGAAGGAAAGACTTTTGAATTAATCGAACAGACAAGAGAAGGACGTATGCCTATCATAGAAGATGCGGCCGGTACGCATATTTTTTCAGAGGATATGATTGAATCGTTTGATTTTATCAAACAGCTGTCAAAGGCGGGAATCAAGCGTTTTCGCATCGACTCTGTATTTAGAGATGATGACTGGACCTGTGAGGTACTAAAAGCGTATTCCAATTGTTTGTCAGGCAGGGAATATAAAAAAGCGGAAGGTAATGGCCGCTGGTATCGCCAGAATACCTTGAAAAGAAAGGACGGGTAATATGCAGAAGATTGAATTATTAGCACCCGCCGGAAATCTGGAGAAGGCAAAGATCGCGATTTTATATGGCGCTGATGCGGTTTA
>CACYBS010000228.1 GCA_902772725.1 Erysipelothrix rhusiopathiae | reverse complement strand
TTCCTCCTTGATGTCCTTGGCTAATTCTGCAAGAGCCTGACTGAATTTCTCCGACCATTGACGGTTTTGGATGCCATATTCATAGACCTTGTTCTGTCCGTCAAGCATCAAGGGATTGGTAGTCTTGTACTGTTTGTAGTTGTCACCTTTCGCAACGTCGAGCAGTTGGGTGATGCTGTTGTACTTCAAGCATTCGGCCACTTCCTTCATCTTCACCTCAGAATTGGGATTGTAGCTGCGTCCAAACACACGGGTTAGTTTGGCATCCACCGCCTTTTGGGCATCCCTATTCCTCGACAGTCGGAAGAAAAATTCGTTCCGTTTCTTTTCTTCTGACTGCATACCGAGAATTAGCATCCGCACGATGATGGGTTCCCAGTCAAGAAGTTTCTTTTCACCGAGGTATGATGTTATGAAAGCCCGACATACAAGGTCTTCGCTGAATGTCTCCGGTGTGAGCATACCTGACAGTATAGCCTGGATCTTGGAGGACATCATTTCATTGACATTGTTCTTGACGAACAAACGGAACTTCTCTGGTAGGTTGTATTGCTGCATGAAACTGGCATAGTCATCCTCCTTGTATTCCATATTGGCTTTCAACATGTCGAGCAACGGGAACTTCAACATCTGCTCCTCTGTATGGGGATAAGTGCCGTCTGTGAAAAGTAAGACGATACGTTTCTCCTTCCAAGTGTTTTCTATGGCATACTTGATGTTGAACCAGGCACCATCAAACACCTTGTAGATGTAATCGTCGCCCCACTCGGCATCTTCCAATTCCGTTGAGATGAAATTCATCTTATCAAAGATGAAAAGCACGTGCAGTTGTGGATTGCGCTCGAAGTAGTTATATATTTTTTGCTGTGTCATAGTTAAATACTCTTCAAATCTTTACACTCTTCAAGAATTTTCAAATCTGGGAACTCATCATCGACAGGCTTGTCAGAATAAAGTTTCAGATAAGAAGTCAAACTATATCTTAAATCAATTTTCATATATCCATCATCTTTTTTCTCGACATTGCGGATGACGCAAGATTTAAAAATATTATGGATATAAGGTATCTCAAAAACCCACTCATTCAACTTGAATGATTTTTTGCCTTCTTCACTTGATACAATGGATATATTCTTTTCTTTATCGGCGTGCTTAACAAAGTCTGCCGATAATTTTGCCTCAATTGAAAAGTCAAGCCCATTATTTGGTGTATTGATGGAAATAGGTAAATGATTATAATACGAGACGATAATACGTGATATTCTATACGCTTCTTCTGTATATTGATTATAGGTCGCTAAACATTTGCCTATATTCATTTCTATCTGTTTGACATTCTCATAATATTCCTTAATCTTATTGAAATAAACCATATAATTCTTATCCACATTGGTATTTCTTTTGAATGGTATGTCAGATAACTCTTTAATAAACACATCTTCATTGGAAGAGAATGCACATAATAAATCCATCCACTTGATGGCTTCGTTATTATTCGTATAGCTATCCTTGAAAGTGAAATTGAAATTTACGTCCAAGTGGGTACCCAGATAATCCTTTCCTTTCACTTCCAGCGTAATAACAGATTTGTAAGTATGACAATCCAAATCAATTGCAACCTTATTTTCCTTCAATTTATAAGCTTTTGCGATGACTTTTTCCATAAAATTCCGTGAAGGAATTCTGATTGTCATTGAAAAATCCTTTACCTCTGGTGATATTAAAATTTCGGATATTTCATCACATATCACAACACCATTAACGACATAAGAACATTCCTTCAATTCCTTACTTGTAAATCTGATGCTTGGAATATTAAGAGAAGCAGAATTCTTAACAATGATACCATTTTTTTCAAAGTCCATTTTTTCCAAAATCTCTTTATATTTTGCATCCATTGTCATTTTTATTTCATGATGCAAATCAGCTCCATTCGTCGATTGTACTTTCAAGATTTGGTTTTCCGTTTCTTGATGAAGACAAACAACAGGATCTATATTATGAAATCGGCAGAACCTCGAAAAAGTCTCGGTACTTACCTTGTGATGGCGAAAATCACGTCCAATGTTTTTCTTTAATTCCTCCGTAAGTAGATTTAGAAAGTCTTTGGCCTTAGCATCGTAGTAATGAACTCCCATTTCTCTCAACTGCTCGTGTTTGCGTTCTCCAAGACCTGGGGCAATAAGAAACATATCCTTTTTGTTCTTTTTTACAGTTTTCGATATATTTCTGATAATATGAATGATATTATTATCGGAAAGACTATATCCAATGAAAAGGATATGTGTAGTCAAAAAATCATTTTT
>CACYBS010000227.1 GCA_902772725.1 Erysipelothrix rhusiopathiae | reverse complement strand
TAAGTTTTGCAGTTCGTCATTTAGGATGCTTCGGTGGTATCATGATCACTGCCAGCCACAACCCTAGAGAATACAATGGTTACAAATTATATGACGAAAAAGGTTGTCAGCTTGTTCCTGCATTAGCTTCTCAGGTTATCGACCGCGTTAACGCAATCGAAGACGAATTAGCAATCGATGTTAACTGCACTGAAGAACAGAAGAAGTTAATCACTGTTATCGGTGAAGATGTAGATAACGAATATTACAAGAATGTATTAAGCATTCAGTTGAACCCGGATGTTAAGAAAGACATCAAGATCGTATTCAGCCCTGAACACGGTACTGCAAACGTTCCTGTAAGAAAAGTATTTGAATTAACAGGATACAACTGCATCCCTGTAGAAGAACAGTGCTCACCGGACCCTGACTTCTCTAACACAAAGACTCCGAACCCTGAATCTCCGGAAGCTTACGAGTTAGCTTTAGAATATGCTAAGAAGTATGATGCAGACCTGATTTTGGTTTGTGACCCAGATGCTGACCGTATGGGTGTTGGTGTTAAACACAATGGTGAATATGTAGTTATGACAGGTAACCAGTCTGGTGCGGTTGAAATCGAATATATCTGCTCACAGTTGAAGGAAAAAGGCTTAATGCCTGAAAACCCTGTAATGTTCAACACTGTTGTAACAAGTGACTTAGGTGAAAAGACAGCTGCTAACTACGGTGTAGCTACAGAAAAGACTTTAACTGGATTCAAGTTCATCGGTGAAAAGGTTGCGAAGTATGAAGTAACTCATGAAAAGAACTATGTATTCGGTTATGAAGAATCTTATGGTTCATTAATTAAACCGTTCGTACGTGACAAAGATGCTCCTCAGGCATTATTGATGCTGGCAGAAGCCTGCGCTTACTACAAAGAACGCGGTAAAGACCTTGTTGACGTATTAGATGAATTATATGAACGCAATGGTACTTATGAAGAAAGCCAGGTTGCATTGACTCTGTCCGGTATGGAAGGTGCTGCACGTATTAAGGAAATCTTATCTGACTTAAGAAATGATGCTCCGGCAGAAATCGGCGGATCTAAGGTTGTTCGTATTGAAGACTACAAAGAATCTGTAATCAAAGAAAACGGCAAGACTGAAGAATTAACAGGATTTGTTAAGTCTGATGTATTGAAGTACTACTTAGAAGACGGAAGCTGGATTGCTGTACGTCCAAGTGGAACTGAACCTAAGTGCAAATTCTATTACTGCATCAAGGGTGATTCAAAGGCTGATGCTCATGACAAGACTTTGAAATACCAGGCTGCAATGAAAGAAATCACAAACTGCTAATTATCTAAAATGAAAGGAACTGTCAGATCAGTTCCTTTTTTTGCGGCATGAAAAAAGCTGCCCAGGTTAGGCAGCTTTGAATTCCTGTAAAAATTTTTCAATGCGGACACACGCTTCTTTAATATGATCCATGCTGTAAGCATAAGAGATACGGATAAATCCTTCTCCATGCGGACCGAAGGCAGTGCCCGGTACACAGGCAACGCGCTGGGCTTCCAGAAGCTTTGAGCAGAACTCATCACTTGTCATTCCGGTCGAGCGGATATCCGCAAATACATAGAAGGTACCATGTGGCATATTGGTATGTAATCCCATGCGGTTTAACCGCTTTACCAATAAATTGCGTCGGCTTAAATATTCCTCTTTCATGTAGAGAACATCTTCATATCCATTGCGCAATGCTTCAATGGCGGCATATTGTGATTGTGTCGGAGCTGACATGATCACAAATTGGTGAATCTTAGTAAGCTGGGTGCTAACTTCCTCGTTGGAAAGGATGTAACCCAAACGCCAGCCCGTCATCGCAAAGGCCTTGGAGAAGCCGTTGATAACGATGATCTGGTCACGAACTTCCGGGAATTGTGCTAAAGAGGCAAATTCCTGATCGAAGCTCAACTCGGCGTAGATTTCATCACTGACTACATAGATATCGGATTCCTTGATAATAGGAACAATTTTCTCATAGTCTTCTTTTGTCATGACTCCGCCGGTTGGATTGCTTGGGAAGTTGATGATCATCGCTTTTGTCTTCGGCGTGATGGCAGCTTTTAAGTCTTCAGGCGTTAATTTAAAATCATTCTCTACAGTCAGCGTAATCGTCTTTACGATACCGCCGGATAAAAGAATGGCAGGCTCGTAGGCAACATAGTTCGGGTCAAGTACGATAACTTCATCTCCAGGGTTTAATAAAGCTCTCATCGCAAGGTCAATTCCTTCTGAACCACCCACAGTCACCAGAATTTCCTTTTCCGGGTCATAATTTTGATTGTAATGTAATGTATGGAAACGGGAGATTTCCTTGCGCAGCTGTAACAGACCGCGGTTTGCGGTATAGTGCGTTCTTCCGTCTGCCATCATATCGGCTGCATACTGGCAGATATGCCAAGGTGTATGGAAGTCAGGTTCACCGACACCGAGCGATATAACATCTTCCATGGCATTCGCTAAGTCGAAAAATTTACGGATGCCGCTCGGTTTCATTTCCTTAACTATTCTTGATGTTTCTTTCATTATGCGCTCACTACCAATCTATCATGATCTTTTTCAATTTTGGATTCGATAATAGCACCGTTGGATTTATACTGTTTCAAGACAAACAGGGTCTTTGTGGATGTTACAGAATCCATGCAGGCGATTTTGTCGGAAACAAAGCGTGCCACTTCAAACATCGTCTTTCCTTCTACCAGACATAAGAAGTCACAATCACCACTTAATAAATACATCGTATTTACTTCCGGATAGTTCGCAATTAAAGAGGCAGTCTTGTCATAACCGGAATTTCTCTGCGGAGTGCAGTCAATTTCGATATAAGCCATAACCTTTTCATCGCGAAGAGCACGGTTATAATTGATGATCGTATGGTAACCGCAGATGATCTGCTGATCTTCCAATTTCTTGATCTCATTTTTTACATCTTCCGGATCTTCATTCAAGATATCTGCAAGATCGACGGCAGTCAGTCTTGCGTCTTTTTCCAGCAGGTCCAGGATCTTATTTTGATTCATTTTCCATCCTCCCTTTGATTAAAATTTCATTATCTACATTTTTTTATAAAATCCATGATATGTCAATCTAAAATCATGAAATCTGCGTGGATTTTATGAAAAGAAAAAGAAAAAAATCACAGAAATGAAAGCGCTTGAATACTCGTTATCTCATTGACAAAAAGGTGTCTATTTTCTATAATATTGTTGAATAATTTAAAGGAGGATTTACTGATATGACAGTAAAAGTTGCAATCAACGGTTTTGGACGTATTGGTCGTTTAGCATTCCGTC
>CACYBS010000226.1 GCA_902772725.1 Erysipelothrix rhusiopathiae | reverse complement strand
GCCGCCTACAATATAAGCTTGATATCCGTTTTCATTGAGTTTATTTAGTGTACGTAATATATTATTCGGAATCTGCATAGTCATATTATACTAACTTTTAAGTCTGATAAAAAGAAAAAGCCGTGAATTATTCACAGCTTTTGTCCATTGGTTTGAATGACTTCTTTATACCAGTAAAAGGAATCTTTTTTATATCGGGCACAATCTTTAATATCTGTTTCTGTACGATCTACAAATACTAATCCATATCGTTTCGCAAACCCCTGATGAGAGGATACAACATCGATAAATGACCAAGGACAATATCCAAAAATAGGATATCCCTGTTCAATCATGATGCCCAGCTGCTCAATATGCGCTTTTAAATACTCAATACGATAGATGTCGTGTATTTTTCTATCCTCTGGTAAAGTTTCAGAATATGCCATTCCATTTTCAGTGACAATCATCGGTAAATGATAACGGTTATAAACCTTCTCCATACCTACCCTAATTCCAACCGGATCGATTCCTTTATCCATCCATTCACTTTTCTTAAGATATGGGTTGTCGCAAACATCGAAGGCATCCGATACCCAGAACGGCGGCTGATGATAATTGATTGGGCCTTCTTTTTCTTTGACGCTGATACTGAAATAGTAATTGATTCCAATAAAATCAGGTTTGCCGGCTTTTAAGGCTTTTTCATCTTCTTTTTCTACCTGCGGATATAAATCATGGGATTGTAAATACCACTTCATATAAGGAGAATACTCTCCATATACACTCATATCCAGAAGATAAAATTCCATTAATTCTTCTGCATGCTGGGCGGCAATTACATCTTCCGGTTTACTGGTATGCGGATATACCACCTGAATTGCACATACCGGACCAATCAAAGCTTTTGGATCAATGGTTCTTAAAAGCGAAATCGCTTTATGTTCTGCCAATGACACATGATAGCTCATCTGATAAATATCTTTTTGGTTCTGTATCGGATCGGATTCATGGTTACCGGTTAAATTGCCTGCTGCGGTGGCAATCAATTGTTCATTTACCGTCACCCATTTGTTTATTCTGCCTTTAAAATGACGGAAACAAATTTCTGCATAGCGAAGATAATGATCAATCATTTTTCGGCTTTTCCATCCGCCGAATTGATCCACTAATATTTGCGGACATTCAAAATGATACAGGGTGACAAGTGGTTCTATCCCTTTCTCAAACAGATAATCAATCAGTTGATCATAGAAAGCCAACCCTTCCTGATTGGGATTTCCACTGTCATCCGGCATAATTCTAGTCCAGGAAAAGCCCATTCGATATGTCTTCAAGCCAAGTTCTGCCATCAAATCCACATCTTCTTTCCAATGATGATAATGGTCACTGGCAACCCGGTTATCCGCTATATCTTCTTTTTTTGTATCGGTGGTAGCTATACCCTTTCCACCTTCCTGAAATCCTCCTTCAATTTGAAAGGCACTTGTCGAAGCACCCCACAAAAAATTATTTGGGAATATATAACCTTTCATATACTCTCTTAAATCCATTCTTTCGGTAGATTTTTAAACGATATCAATTCAATATTATTTGTTTTGATCCATGATTTTACCTGGTCACTGGTCATCGCTTCCAAGTCCTTTGTGCGTGCAGCGTTCAGACTGGTCAATTTAAATAAATCAGAATCTGCATATCCGCAATGAGAAATGATATATCCATACTCATAGTTTAAAAGCTCGCCTTTATCTTGAGTGATATAAGAAATCGGATCACTTTCAAGCTGCTTTGCAGGATCACCCCATGCGTACCATCCCATACCGGCTTCTTTCAATTGATCTTTGTGATCCATTGCTCCAACCGTACAAAGAATTCCATATTCTCTGGCAAGCGTTCTTGTCACTTCATCGGTTGTCTTAGTCCCATAAGCGTGGTTATGGATGAAATCCGGTTTATGTCCGACTAAATCGATATATTTTTCAATCTGTGCTTTAAATTCCGCGTAAAGCTCATCTCTATGCTCTGCTAAATGATCAAAACCATTTTCTTCTGTGTCAAATGCACGATTTTCACGGCTTCCATAAAAATCGCCGTTTTCTCGTGTTAAAGTCGGCACCTTTTCATGACCCAGCACTGAAGGACCGGTTGAGGCATTTAAATCAATTCCGAAAGAAATCTGATCCAAATAAGGCTTAATCCACTCTACGCACTCTTCAATCCACGGCATATTTGCGAACATGCCGGTCTGTGTAATAACACCGTTTTTAATACCGTGTATGCAGCCCTGGGCAGCTGCACGCGTAATTCCGTAATCATCACTTTGTACTATTAATTTCATTTTTCCTCTATTCTGCAGATTCTTCCTCTGCTCCTTCTTCTGCAAGTTTCTGTTTATCATATGCCTTAACAAATGGTACATAAGCAGCCACGATCACAGCAAAGAATATACATCCCCAAATCAAACCGCCGATACCGTAGTTCATCATATTACCTACAAAGAATGGTAAGTTGGCAGCATTTTGTCCGCCGGTACCGTTACTATAGCTTAAAAGACCAATCATCTTCAATAAGTGAGTTCCAAACACCGCAAAAGTCGGAGAGAAGATAACCCACGGGATAAAGAACATCGGGTTCAAAATCATTGGAATACTGAAGTAAGCCGGTTCATCTACACCAAATGCTGCAGGAACAATTGCGACTTTACTCATCGTACGTAATGATTTTGATTTAGCGAAAATAAGGATCGCAATCAATAATGGTAAAGAACCGGTTCCATAGCTTAACGCATCACCTATAACCATATGCGGAAGCGCCTGTCCAGCCTGATAAGCTGTTAGGTTTTCCATCTGTACCTGCATAAATAACATCATCATGATAGGACCTACAGTCATACCGCCATGAATTCCCAGGAACCATAAACCGTATAATACAGTCATTAAAATCCAAACACCGAATACATTGGTTGAAACTGCCTGCAGCGGCATTGCGATAATTGAATATGTTAACTGATGGAAGCATCCAAACGAAGTGTTTTGGAAGATCAAATTAATAATTCCGAATAAAATTACGCAAATTCCAACAGGAATCAAAGCTGTAAACTGATTGGCGATAAATGGAGGCACCTGTTCAGGAAGCTTTATTCCGATATTGCGTTTTTTACAAAACAAGAAGATATTTCCGACTACAAATGAGACGATGATTGCCGAGAACATACCGGCAGATCCTAACCAGTTCAACGGAAGCGAAGATGGTGCAAACGCCTCTTCCGGAATAACATACGGTGTTAAGATCAAGAAGCAGATCATAGATGTTAAACCGACCGCAATGTCGGATTTAGCACATTGTTTAACTACCGCAAACTGATATGCAATCAAGAAAGATAAATACAATCCAATCATACTGATTGTCCATTGATAAATTACGTTAAAGATTGTCTTTAAACCGGTAGATACCAGGAATGCCTGATAAGCTTCAATACTGATTCCATTAAATAAAGCGATAAATCCACCAATCATAGTAATTGGAAGCATCAACATAAATCCGCCCTGGATAATTTGAAGGACCGGATTACCAGCCATCTTGCCCGAAATGGCTGTTAGTTTTTCAATAAGTTTTGCCATAACTCTCTGTGTTCTCCTTTTTTTCCGAGTTTGTGAAAGCGCTTTTTATCACAGCCTCAGTATATCAGCTTATGAAATATGTGTCAATTTTATTTTTGCGTTTTTGAACCGTATTTCATTTTTCTTTGCTGTTTTATCTATTTTTATGACATTTTTAATTATCTATTTTTGAAATATGGTTCAATTTGTGTACAATAGATACAAAGGAGATTCAATATGAATATTTTAGAGTTAATGGATTCTAAAGCATCTTCCTTCTCAAAAAACGAGAGAAAGATTTATGAAGCTATCAAAAAATTTCCGGGGGCCTTTGCCAATGAGTCACTCAGCACAATTTCTTTTAATTCCGGTTTCACCAAACCGGCATTGACTCGTTTCGCCCAGAAACTGGGATTTAACGGATTCACTGAGTTCCAATATCAATTCAACCTTGATAAAGAAAGTCTCTCTCTCAGCAGTGAGGAGGACAGTTTAGCTAAGATTTATGCCAACGTTCTGTTAAGAACGGAAGAAATGATTGATGATGAGCAGCTGGAATTAATCAAACAGAAAATGATGGATGCCCGAGCCATTTATATCAAAGGTACCAATTTATCCAGATTACCTGCCGAGGAGCTGCAAATTGCCCTTTCATTAAAACCGCCATATCTTCCGATTCTTATACCGGAGGATATTCCGCCAACCACTTTTAACCAAAAGGATGTTTTAATTCTTTTCTCCGCCCAAACAGGCAGCAGCCATCAAGATTTTTGCCGCATATTGCGCAATAAAGAATTAGTGCATCCTTACTCAATTTTAGTGACAACCAATGCCAAACATCCTTTACGTCACAACTTTACACAGGTCGTAGTTTTACCATCTGTTAATTTAGCAATCGGAAAAAAAGCTGCTTTATCCGATACCTTTTCATTTTTGTATTTCAATGAATGCCTGATAGAAAAACTGGAGAAGTCATAAAGAAAAAGCCGTGGATTATTCACAGCTTTCTACATTGTAAATCGGTGTTGTATTTTCAATCATTGATTTAGCGGAAGGGATGGACGCAAACACAAATTCCATCTCTTTATCATGGGCCAGTTTTCTACAGGTATGCCCGATTGTCTGGAACAATTTCGGATTTTCCGGCTGCATTTCCACAATGATAAACCAATGCGAAGGTTTGCCTTTGACTAATCTTTCCTTTAACCAAACGCGCTTGATCTCCTGATATTGGGATGCGATATCACATAACGCTTCCTTAAAATCATCGATTTTACGAATCGGATCTCTTACCGCAATCGTTTCCCCTTTTTGAATCGTCTGTTCACGAAGAACGCTTTTTGAAGTTTCCTTTTTAAGGGCACTCACAAATTCTGCATCCAGAGGGATAGAGAAGCCAAACGGATCAATCACAATTCCCTGAACTTCCTGTTTCGAAGCTTCTACCCATGGTTCAAACTGTTCATAGGTTAAAAGCAAACACTCTAAGTCTTTGATATCTTCCCATTTTTTTGCCTCATCCATTGAAGTAAATAAAGGGATATATCGTTTCTTATCCGGTCCTTCCAACATCAATAAATTAAATTTTGTATCCGGTTCAAAGATTTTTTCTCCCTTTGGACCGATCTTAGGATCTTTATCCCAGGATGCAGGACAATAAAACTTGGATGATGTCAGGGCAAGGATCATATTCTCCACCGCAATCGGTGTTCTTTTTTCTCCCATTGCCTTTAGAGCTTCCTGCATCATGGTGTTCACATACATTTCTGCCATATTTATTCTCCACTGATCGCACATTCAGAAAATGCGATACTCGGTGCTACCACCGAACGGTATTTCCAATCCAGATCACTTCCTACATCTGTGACCTTTTTCATCAAATCAAGGAAATTAGCTGCCACGGTAACCAAAGTCACACTTTGATCTCTTTTTCCGTCTTTTACCCAATAACCGGAGCACTGCAAAGAGAAGTTTGTGGTCACAAAATCAATACCCGCATGTAAACCTGCTAAATCGGTAATCACAAAGCCATCCTTCATTTGGTCACACAGCTCATCTAAGCTCTTCTGTCCCGGAACAATGTAACAATTCATCGGCGATACGCCTACCGATGAGGCATATCCGGATTTAAAGCCGTTGCCGGTACTTTCCGTATTCATCTGCAAAGCACTCTTTGTGTTATGAAGGATTGTAGTAAAGACTCCATCTTTGACAAGGATTTTTTCCTTTGTCGGACAGCCTTCATCATCAAAATTTGCGATGGATAAGGCATCCGTATTGCGCGGATTATCCACTACCGTAATCTTTTCCGAGAAGATCTTTGTGTTTAATTTATCCTTTAACGGTGAAATTCCCTTATAAATCAGATCCCCGCTGTATAATCCGGTAAATGCACTGAATAAAGAGGTCATCGCATCTTTTTCAAAGATAACCGGACATGTACGGCTGGATAAAGTAACCGCGCCTAATTTATTTAATGTGCGGTCGCACAATTCCTTTACAAAAGCATCTTTGTCCAGATTATTTAAATCATAGACAACTTCAACGTTGTAATCGTCCTTGATATCATCATCCTGTTTGCAGGCAGCACCTGCCACAAGAATCTGCATGCGATCCTCATCCTCTACCTTCATGCCATAAGAGTTTGTGATAGAACGTTCACCCAGGGCTTCCTGCCATCCAAGAGTGGTTACCTGAATGATTCTAGGATCATATGCCATGATCTTAGCTTCCAGCTCCTTTAAAACCGATTGAATCTGTTCCATGGAAGGCTGAACCCAGTTCTTATCATTTTCAACAGGTGTGGTATCCTGTGGTTCTCTAATCTTATCAATATCTGTTGATGTCACCGTTTTGGCCTGATCGATCAGGGCATCAATAATTGATTCCATGGCTTCATCCTTGACTTCTTCTAAAGCCATGTAAGCCATTTTTCCGTTGTAGATACCACGGATCGAAGTTCCGGTTACCGAGCTTGTCACAAAGGTATCCATCTGACCTTCAAACCAGGTTACCTCTCGCTGTTTAGAAATGTTTTCGTAAATTTCAAAACTTTCCATACCCTTTTTCAGGGCATATTCAATCCAAGCCTGTTTATTCATTGGCAGTACCTCCTACTGTAATTGATGTCACACGAATGGCAGGCTGACCGACATCCGTTGGGATATTTCCGCTGGCAGCCCCGCACATACCCTGTGCACGCTTCAGATTTGAGCATACTTTATCAATATTCATCAATATATCTTTACCGTTTCCGATCAAAGATGCTCCTTTTACCGGATAAGTAATCTTTCCGTTTTCAATCATATAACCTTCATTGACCGCAAAGTTAAATTCGCCGGTCTGTGGGTTGACACTGCCGCCACCCATCTTCTTGCAGTATAAACCTTTTTCAATACCGACAAATAAGTCCTCAAAAGAATCTTTTCCCGGTGCAATAAAGGTATTGGACATACGGGATGTCGGCTCATACTTATAAGACTGACGTCTTGAGCTTCCGGTGGATTCCATTCCCATTCTTCTGCCGTTCAAACGGTCAACCATATAAGAAGTACAGATACCATCTTTGATGAGAACTCTTCTTTGCTGCGGATTTCCTTCATCATCTACATTCTGGGAACCCCAGGCATTTGGAATGGTACCATCATCAATGGCAGTAACACAGGTATTGGCAATCTGCTTACCCAATTTGTCGGTGAAGACACTCTGTGATTTTGAAACAGCGCTTGCCTCTAAGGCATGACCGCAGGCTTCATGGAAGATAACACCGCCAAAGCCATTGTCGATAATAACCGGCATCTTACCGGATGGACAGTCCTTGGCATCTAAAAGAACTAAAGCCGTGCGGGCAGCTTCCTTACCGATTTCTTCCGGAGTGGTATTTTCGTAGAATTCCAATCCCATACCGGCTCCCGGTGAATCACTTCCGCTTTGGAAGTTGTCACCCTGTCCGGCATATGCTGTTAAGGCAAGACGAGTACGTACACGAGTATCCTTAACCAATCTTCCTTCACTGTTGGAAATCTGTACATTCTGCTTCACGTTAGAAAGTGAGCTTTGTGTCTTGACGATCTTTTCATCTGCATCTTTAGCCGCCTTATCCGCACGGATTAATAAAGCAGCTTTATCCTTTAAGGATACAGATTCAAAGTCAACCTTGACCGGATTGTTGTTGGGAATATCCACTTCCGTCAACACAATATTGGCGTCTTTATTTTCTGTGCCAAAGGCAGCACGAAGATCATCAATCATCGTAATTAATGATTCTTTATCTGTATCATTAGAGTATCCGTAAACCGATTGAATTCCTTTATATAATCGGATTCCGATACCCCCGCGTACAACCCGGTTGACATTTTCAACCTTGTCATTGAGCATTGAGATGGATTCCGTTGTTCCTTCTTCTTCAAATATCTCCGCAAAATCTGCTTGAGAATTCATGCAGCGTGATAAATATTCTTCTAATTGTACTTTTTGTAACATTCTCATCACCTCGTTTTCCCATTATAGCAAAAAAGAGCGAAACATACGCATTATTTCGCTCTTTCCAGTATCTCATTGATTTTTTTGACTACCCCATATTCTTCACAGGATAAAGTCGTATAATTTGCAGCCTCTAAAGCTTCTTTAAAGGCATCGGCCGGTGCATAGGAATGATGGAAAGCCTCAAGCATAACGACATCATTTCCACCATCGCCAAATACCGCAATGGAATTATCATCAATGCCAAGAAGTCTTCCTAACATCTTAACACCGCTGGCCTTATTTACACTTTGATCGGTAAGCTCAATATAAATAGGATTGGAAGGTGCATTCACTACGCTATGGGTATGTTGTTCCAAATAGGAATGAATGATTCTGCGTTTGTCTTCATCCGGCTCACTTAGATTAATTTTATAAACCGATTTCTCTAATAATAAATCCAACGGTGTATCAAAACGGAATGCTTCCATGAATTTTTCAAAATCACCTTTGCGTTTAGTCATCCATCCCCGGTTATTCTGTCTTCTTCTTTCTAACCAGGCATTTTTGGAGGCTGCCGTATAAATCAAATGCTCTGTGCAATATTCAAAAGGAAACTCGGAAAGATCATGATACAGATGTTTAATGAATTCCTTATCTATTGGTTTTTTATAAATAATGTTGTGGGAGGGATCTTGTATGATTGCACCATTCAATAAAATGGCATAGGTTCCTGCTTCATAAAGCTCCGGCATCCGTGTCACACCGTTTTGTCCTCTTCCGGTGGCAATCGCAAATAAACAGTCATTTTCGTGAATTCTTTTTAAGCAATCTATCTGGTTTTCATCCATTTGATGATCAATATTTAAAAAGCTGCCATCCAAGTCACTGGCGAATAATTTAATCATAATTCCACTCCGTTTCCCGAACCATTTTAACATCCCATTTCAGTTGATACAAATTTGAAGCTCATCTTGCGTTTGCATATAAATTGATATCTGTTATAATCGAAATGCAGGAAGAAATAAATATTTAAATTTCTTTCTTGCAAAAGGAAAAACACTATGTTATATTATTTAAGCACTTGATGTGCAATGAAATTGCGCCCTTAGCTCAATTGGATAGAGCGTCTGACTACGGATCAGAAGGTTGTGGGTTCGACTCCTGCAGGGCGCGCCATTTCGGGAT
>CACYBS010000225.1 GCA_902772725.1 Erysipelothrix rhusiopathiae | reverse complement strand
GGCAAGTTACCGTTGTTTATAAGAGCGGTAAATATTTGAAAGAATAACAATACAAAAATGGAAATTACAGGATGTATTCGTATATATGGTTATAAAGGCATTGATCAATGTTGAAACACCTGCATTATGGCAATAATGATTCGTGAAGGAGGTGATCCAACAGTCCAGTATGATTTATAATTAAGAATGGATCCGATGTAATACCAGTAAAGGAGATTTATTATGCATTTAAAGTTTCAGCTTGAGACCATGGAACTAGAGGGAAAGACTGTTGCTGTACCAATAAGTGATGGCACAGAACAGTTCCACGGCGTGATTAAGGTAAATGATATAGGGGCTTTTATTCTTGGGCTGCTTGGCAATGAGATAAGTGAAGACGAGATAATAGATACGCTATCGGATAGATACAATGTGGATCGAAACGTATTGGCTTCCGATGTTCATGATTTCCTTATTCAATTTGAATCAAGAGGATTACTGGTTAAATGAAAACAATAGTGGAAGAAAACTCCAAGATTTCTAAGTTGCTAGGAGAGCAAAGAGTAACAGAAAAGAATTATAGGTTGATGAAGTACTTAATTAGATTAGATTGCGAAGATGGAGTACTGCTTCATAATTCTGTTACTGGTCAACTAATTCTTTTAAATAATGAAGAGTCTAAAGCTATTCAAAATCTTCCTTGCGTTCAAAACGAATGTATTACAGACTTAATAAAAGGCCATTATCTTGTACCGGTTGATTATGATGAAAAAGAGATTGTTCATAAAATTCGGATACTGTTAAGGAAATTGTTTTCACCAAAGTATATGGATGGTTACACAATCCTAACTACTACAAATTGCAATGCCAGGTGCTTTTACTGTTATGAGAGTGATTATCCTAGAGTAAATATGGATAAGGCTATGGCCGACAAGATCGTTGATTACATGGTATTACATAAAGGCAAAGGACCTTTAAAAATTTCGTGGTTTGGTGGTGAGCCTTTAGTAGGAATCGCAAGAATAGATCAAATTAGTAACAGGCTACATGATTTAAATATTGAGTTTAGCTCAACTATGATTACGAATGGTTATTTATTTGATAAGCCTATAGTTCAGCGAGCAGCTCAAATATGGAATCTAAAAACTGTTCAAATCACACTGGACGGAACAGAAGAAATATATAATAGGACAAAGTCCTATATAAACGCCAACAATAATCCTTTTCGTCGAGTATTTGATAACATTGCTCTTTTACTGAAAGAAAAAATACATGTACTAATTCGCTTAAATCTTGATCAGCATAATGTAGATGATCTTAGTTGCTTAATCGAACAATTGTATAATTCATTTAATATGTATGAGAATTTTGAGGTTTATGTACACGTATTATTTGAAAATGAAGGGTTTACACCGATTAAAAGAGACAGTAAGAACAGAGAAGAATTATATTTAAAGGAAATTGCATTAAATGATCATTTGGAAAAAATGGGGCTAAAAAAAAGACACACATCACTTCCGGTGCTTAAAGATCGGTACTGTATGGCTGACGGTGATGGAGCAGTGTGTATTAATCCTGATGGATATTTGTTTAAATGCGAACATACAGGTGTGCGAGACGCTTTTGGTCATATTGAGAGAGGTATTACAGACGAATGTAATATTCAAAAGTTTAGAGAGACCGTCGAACTTGAAAACTGTTCGGAATGCCCCATATACCCTTCTTGTATTTTACTGAGTAATTGTAATGGGTTAATGGATCACAATTCAATTACCTGTAAGTCAAGGATAGAGAGAGCTGTACATTGTATAAACGATACATATCGAATAAAGAATGCTCAGTTAGTAACTGGTTCAGAGGATAAATTGGAGATTAATTGCTAATGTGTTGAAATTATTGTTGCTATTGACATTCTAATTGAAGATGTCGCATAATATATGTGTAGGTATTTATCATAAGTGGAGGATTTTCTCAAGATGAATAATGATTATATTGCACCTGAGGTTGAGTTTGTGACGTTTTCAGAAGAGGAATGTATAGTAAACACCAGTCCGTGTTCACCTTATTGCGAGGTGGTTTGTACTGATGAATGTCAGAAAGAGACATGTTTTAGCTTGTGCCCTAATTTCTGCTATGTTGTATTTTAATGAATAAGTGTTAAAAGTGTATTGAACAAACAGTAGATACAACGGCATGAGTGTTAGCTGATATTAATTGTATTAATGGGAGGAAACTAAAATGGCAGAGAGAATACAGTTAAATGATGAAATGATGGAAACTGTTACAGGTGGCAATATTACATTTACATGGCGCTATGAGCGAGGAACATGTGGCTTGAACGGTGACTATTCTTATTCTTTTGACAATAGAGAAAAGTTTTTGAGTAAGGTTAAACAGTGCTATGCAAATGGTATGAATGACGCACAGACCATCGACGCACTGCTTGCTGCGGGCATTATTTGGTAACATTGTCCTGACAGATGGATTTTTATTTGTATGATAGGTTTAGCCGTAGGCATCAGTTAGATGACTACGGCTTTACTATTTGAACTTTAGTACATATTTCGCCAAAAGGAAAATACAATGTCTTTCTATATACAATTAGCTGGACAAATTATCAAAATTAATAATAAATACAGACAAATAGAAGAGTTTTGTCAAGATTATATGCTTTCCTTGACTTCGTTCAACTGTCCTGTCATGACAATAGAAGCTTATGATCAAGACTACATTGCAGAAAAAGAATTAATTTATAAAAAGAATAGTAATGTTATTGCCGAGGGAATGTATACCTTTTTTAATCCGGGTGAGCTTGAGTCACTTATAGCTTATAAAAAAATCTGTGAAGAAATGCCTAAGTACGATACTTTTCTGATGCACGGTTCTGTGGTTGCAACTAATAGCTGTGCTTATATGTTTACTGCGCCAAGTGGAACTGGAAAAACAACTCGAACAAGGCTCTGGCTCGAAAGATTTCCAGGGTCTTATGTAATTAATGGAGATAAACCTCTATTACGTTTCGACAATGATCAAATATATGCATGCGGTACACCTTGGTGTGGGAAAGAAGGATGGAATAAAAATGTACAGATTCCGCTTAAAGCTATATATATATTAGAACGATCAAAAGATGAAGAAAGCAGTTATATTACAAAAGCTAATTCACAAGATGTATTTGAATTGCTATTGAATCAAACTTTCAAACCACATGCTCCTAGTCTGTTGTATAAAACTCTTTGCATGCTGAAAATCTTACAAAAAAGAATTAATATATATCATTTTATAAGCGCTCGATCATATGAATCGATTGACTTGGCATGGAAAACAGCTAATACTCAACAAGATAAGTAAATTAGAAATCGACATTGGGATATCTTTATTATATAATGCTAGCGCCGTATTGTACTGTTAAAAATGATTACATTACCCTATATGATTAAGAAAAGATTGAGATGAAGAAGTGGATTGTTACGAATTAATGCGACATTTACCATTCAGAGAGAAAGGGAGAAAGAATGCCAGTAAGTAAAAAGGCAAAAGATATATACAATTCAATATTTGATGGTAGCGAGAATTTGGTCGCTAATTCGATACAAAGAATATTGTCAATTCGAGATCGTGACAAGTTTATGCCAAATGAACCTATTCCAACCGATTATGCCAAGAGATGGAATGAATATTGGGGAAAGTATGGATGCTATTCACCGAAGTGGGGATGGTTCTATGCAGCACGAAATGGAATTGATGACGTAAGATATATCCCTGCTACACTTTATTACACTAAATTGGATCAACAATTTAACAAAAAGAAACTCGGATGGGGATTCAATGACAAGAACT
>CACYBS010000224.1 GCA_902772725.1 Erysipelothrix rhusiopathiae | reverse complement strand
GATCCCTCATTATTTGTGGAGATGAAAGACTTTATGACCGTATCTTTACAAGGTACCTATTTTGCCTTAATGCATTATCCAATGTTGTCATGGCCGAAAAAGAACAGCGGAAGTATCCAGCTTCATGGACATATTCACGCTGATAGGGACTATAATCTTAAAAACCGTGAAGAAGGGATTTTCCGCTACGATGTAGGTGTGGATGCCAATGATTATTATCCTGTTTCCTTACAGACAATTTTCGATTTTTTCAATATACACAGATAGGAGTTAAATATGAAGTCATGTTATATGGACAGTCCGGTTGGGATACTTAAAATCGTTCAAAGTGATGTAGGAATCTGCTCTCTTTCTGTTGTCGAACAAAAAGGAACTAACGAAAAGGGAGAATTCCTTGATAAAGCGGTGTTTCAACTGGAGGAATACTTTCTGGGAAAGCGTAAACATTTTGAGATTGACCTGGATATGACAGGGACCTCCTTTCAAAAACGGGTTTGGAAGGATTTGATGGACATTCCGTATGGACAGGTATGTACTTATAAAGAAGTTGCTGAAAGGGTAGGAAGGCCTAAGGCATATCGAGCAGTCGGAATGGCCTGCAACAAAAATCCATGTCCTATTATTGTGCCATGTCATCGAGTAATCGGTACCAATCAACAATTAACAGGGTATGCGTATGGATTGGAAATGAAAAAATATTTATTGGAGTGGGAAAAGGAAAATGAATAATAATCGATTTCTTGTCTTTGCCCAGCGGCTTACCGGATATGTATCCGGGTTTGTTTCCGTAACGTGTTTTGGATTAGCTGCCGGTGTGTTTCTGTTGGATACCAACCTGGAAACACAGAAACAGAAAATCGGCTTTGCGGCATTATTGTTGATATTGGGGATTCTATCTTTATGGTTTTCCTATGCGTTATTTAAGGATGCATCAAAAAGCAGGGATTGAAAGATCCCTGCTAGTTTAATGTCCAGATTCCATCTTCTTGAATATTAAAGGTATAGTCGTATTCGACCTTCTTGTCACTTCCGGGACTAACGTATTTCATATTGATCATGACCGGATTTCCATCCTTTACTTCGAAGCGGTAAATCATTTCTTTTCCTTTTCCGACAAGAACAGTTTCCATTTCGTCATCTTCTTTTAATTCCTTTGATGAAATAAATTTCACATTATCAGATGCAGAATATTGCCATGAATATCCTGTAGATGCGTTTTCCATAACATAGATTTGGATTTCGTTATCTTTTCCTACAACACGGATAGTTTCGTTGTGAATTTCCTTATTGGAAAAATTCGGCTTGGTTGAGCATCCCCATAAAATCATCACAATACCTAATAGAAATATTTTTTTTAAAATGGAACGCATGGTTTAATACCCCCTTTTTTATCAGACATACTATAAAAAAAGATTATCGTTTTTCAATGGTTTAAATATGTGATATTGAAATTTTTTTATATCTTTTTGGTTTGTGACTAATACAAGGAAGAATTTCTTTAATCTATCTATATTCAAAAAAAATAAAAAAAGATTTGTAAATAAAATAAGCTATTAAAAAGAAAAAGGTCTATAATCTCTTTGGCAGTTATTTGAAAATCAAGGGAGTTCAAATGTCATTAAAAAAGAAAAAAGGAGACCGAATCGTTGGGTTGGACGGTTTGCGTGCTCTTGCGATAGTTGCCGTAACTCTTTTCCATGTATATCCGAATGTGATTAAAGGCGGATATTTAGGAGTTGCGTTGTTTTTTGTACTTACAGGCTTCTTGCTTGTGATCACAACCCATAAAAAAGACTCTAACGGTGAGTTTTCACTGTTTACATATTTTAAACAAAGAATTAAAAGAATTTACCCGGCATTGCTGATAGTTGTGCTTACCACGCTGGGTTTCTACCATTTTTTTGCGTCGGATGCGATCAAATCCTGCCGTCCGGAGGTCATCAGCGTATTACTTGGCTACAATAACTGGTGGCAGATTGCCCAAAAGGCAGATTATTTTGCCAGAGTATCGAATGGATCACCATTTACGCATTTGTGGTTTTTAAGTATTGAGCTGCAATATTACCTGATATGGCCGTTATTGTACTTAGGATTAAAGAAGTTGGAAAAAAGAGGGACTGTTATACCTGTGTTGACGGGTATTACAGGCTTTTTCAGTCTGCTGATGCCGGTTTATTACTTGTTTAACCTGGACATCACAAGAATATATTACGGTACAGATACCAGAGTATTCTCGCTTTTAGCCGGTGCTTTGACAGGGTATTTGTATCTAAGACATACAAAACAGAAGTGGATCCGTGAAAAAGAAAACTATGGCCTGCCGTTTCTGGCGACAGTGCTCATTGCATTGATTGTGCTTGTGGCGGTTCTCTTTTTGGACGGACAGAATCGAATAGTATATCTGGGTGGCATGTTTGTGATAACTGCCTTGTTTGCGATCCAGTTGTACTTAATTTCTACCAATCATAAAGTGGGAAGAATGTGGAATATTCCGTTATTTCACGAGTTAGCGAAATACAGCTATGAGATTTTTCTCTGGCAATATCCGGTTATTTACTTTTTCCAATATCAGGGATGGGAATTTCCGCTTCACGGGCTTTTAGAAATTGCGTTAATCCTGGTATTAAGTATTATGACCAACTATGCGATTTACAGCCTTTCTCACTTTAAGAGCATAGAGCCGGCTGCGAAAACCGGTGTTGTCGTATATACCTGTATCAATATGGTTTTAGGTGCTTTTGGAGCATATTCGATTTACCTTTCTAATTCGGGAAAGGAAGAGGATGTTGTAGAGCTGGAAGGTCAGCTAACAGAGAATGCTGATCTGGCTGAGCAGAACAATTCTGAGGCCAATATTGAGTTTAACAACGATAAAACGGATTACACTGGATCGGGTAATTCCGCAAAGGTAAACCTGGATGGGGTTGTATTTGTGGGTGATTCGGTCATGTTGGATGCGGCTCCGTATATTTATGAAATGTTCCCGAATGCGTATGTGGATGCATCGGTATCCCGTTTCCCATCCGAGGAAATCGCAATTTTGGATGGTCTGCTTCAAAATGATCAGGTGGGTGATTCGGTTGTGATTGCCTTAGGTACCAACGGTACAATTTATCCGGAATATGCGGAACAAACCATAGCGCTTTTAGGAGAACATCGATCCATCTTCTGGGTTAACGGCTTTGCTCCGGATGAATGGACACCGACCAATAATGCCTTATTGGAAGATCTGGCGGCCATACATCCTAATTTCACTGTCATTGACTGGTATTCTCTGGCCTCCGCAAACCCGGACTGGGTCATTTCGGATGGTGTCCATCCCGGCCCGACAGGAGCCCAGGCGTATGCACAATTGATTTATGATACGATGCAGTCCATCGCAGAAAAACAGAAATAATACTCGAGCAATCGAGTATTTTTTATTTTTTGAGCATTTTAGGTGGACAGTAATCCTTAAATTGTTAAAATGAAGCTATTAAAGAAAGGAATCAAAATGCTTCAAATTAAAGATATATGTAAAGAATATAGAACAGGGGATTTGGTACAGAAAGCACTGGACCATGTTTCGCTGAATCTTAGAGATAACGAATTTGTGGCAATTCTTGGACCTTCCGGTTCCGGTAAGACAACGCTTCTTAATATTATCGGCGGCTTAGATCGATATGACAGCGGTGATTTGATCATCAATGGCATCAGTACCAAGGAGTATCAGGACAGGGATTGGGACAGCTATCGAAACCATACAATTGGTTTTATCTTCCAGTCCTATAATCTGATTCCTCACCAAAATATACTATCTAACGTTGAGCTTGCCTTAACGATTGGCGGTATCTCCAAAGAGGAAAGAAAAGAAAAAGCGATTAGGGCTTTGGAAGAGGTTGGACTGGGTGACCAGCTTCATAAAAAGCCGAATCAGATGTCCGGCGGTCAGATGCAGAGGGTTGCGATCGCAAGAGCATTAGTCAATGACCCGGATATATTGTTAGCCGATGAGCCAACCGGTGCTTTAGATAGCGAAACCAGCATTCAGGTTATGGATCTTTTAAAAGAAGTTGCCAAGGATAAACTGGTTGTCATGGTTACCCACAACCCTGAGCTGGCCGAAGAATATGCGACAAGAATCGTCAATTTAAAGGATGGCGTGATTCAGGGCGATACCAACCCATTCTTCCCACAGGTGGATGAAGAGCCAATCCATAAAAATATGGGGAAGGCTTCCATGTCCTTTAAGACGGCATTGCAGTTAAGTTTTAACAACCTTCGCACAAAACTGATGCGTACCATACTGGTTGCGATTGCCGGTTCCATCGGTATTACCGGTATTGCCAGCATCTTATCGCTTTCCAATGGTGTCGATAAGTACATCAAGAATGTCGAAGAAGAGACCTTAAGTGAGTATCCTCTTACCATTCAGACCAGTGCATTCTCTTTAGCTTCGATGCTGGTAGATGAAGATGAATCTGAGGGAAACGGTATCGTTCAGGAAAGAAAGACATTAACTTCGATGTTCTCGAGGGTAACCTCGAATGACTTAAAAAGCTTGAAGACATTCTTGGACAGCGACGAATCAAAGATGAATACCTATGCCAAAGCCATTGAATATTCCTATGGTCTTTCGCCACAGATTTATCAATGGAACGGAACGGATTATCGTCAGGTAAATCCGGATCAGACTTTTCAAAACATGGGAATTACCTTTAGTTCGGCTGCAATATCTACTTCGATGTCAAATGCGGATTTATTCCAGCAGTTACCAACGGACAGTTCACTTTATATCAATCAATATGATTTAAAGGCCGGACATTGGCCTGAGAAATACAACGAGATGGTTCTGGTATTGTCTCAGACAGGTAAGGTAACGGATTTAGCGCTTTACGCAATGGGATTAAAGGACAGTGCTGAATTAGAAGAGATGATCAAGAAGTTCTCTTCCGGACAGTCTGTAGAAGGTGATGGAAAAATCACCTCGTATGACTATGATGACTTTATCGGTGTGAACTTCCGTTTAGTAAATGGTTATCAATACTATACGTATGATGGTGAATACAAAGTATGGACCGATAAAAGTAAAGATAAAAACTACATGAAAAATCTGGTTGCCGGCGGAGAACAGTTAACCATTGTGGGAGTCGTTCAGCCAAAAGAAGACGCCGATGTCTTTATGTTGACACCGGGTATTGATTATCCGGCTGAGTTGACTGAGCATATTATTCACAATGCTGAAAACAGTGAAATTGTCAAACAGCAGATTAATAACCGAGGTACGGATGTCATCAACAATACACCGTTTGGTCAGGAAAACCAGAATGCGATGGATATGAGCTCTTTATTTGAAATTGATGAAGGAGCCATGTCCAATGCCTTTAAGTTTGATACATCGGGTTTAAATACATCCGGACTTGATTTCAACAATTTAGATTTAAGTGCATCGACCGATCCAAGTATTTACAGTACCTCGGAAATTGACTTTGCGACACTGATTCAGGGAATCAAATTTAATGTCACTTCCGAACAGATGGAGACAATCTTTAAGGAATTGATGGATGGATATTCGGCATATGCGGAAAAGGATCAGACAACCAGCTGGTCACATCTGCAGGAGGCCTTTAGAGCATACATGGATGCAGAGGGGAATCAATTGATTGCCGATAAGATTTCGGCTTATTTAGATTCGATTGGTGCTACCTTAATTTCAACGGCGGATTTGGAAGCCTTTGTGACGGATTTAACCGCCCAATATATCATCTGGGCCGATGAGAACGGATATACCGAGGTATCGGAGGGTATGCCGATTTTTATCCAAAGTGGGCAGGGGCAGGCTTTACTTGCACAATATGCCAATCAATTTGCCCAGAAGCTTGCCGATATCACGATTCCACAGGAAGTCTTAGATGATATCGGTAAGAGCTTATACGATGGTTATGTAGCCTATGCCCAGGCCAACAATCAGCCGGATATTTCTAAGCTTCAGGAATCTTTCAGACAATACCTGCAAAGCGAAGAAGGATCCACCATCATCAATAATGCGGCTAAAACCATTATCGATTCTTCGAATTTAGAAGAGATGGCAAGATCGATGGTTTCCGGATATGATGAGACGATTAAATCGATGATGACAAATATGGTAACCCAGATCGGCAGTGCCATCACAAGTCAGCTCAGTCAATTGGCCGGAGGACTCGAAAATGCGTTCAGCTTTGATTCTTCCGCATTTGCGAACGCGATCCATGTCAAGATGACACAGGAAGATTTGCAGGATCTGATGACATCGATGATGACGCAGGAAAGGGCATCCTATGCCGGTAACTTATCGAAATTTGGATATGCCGATTTAGAAGATCCATATATGATTTCAATTTATCCAAAGGATTTTGAATCGAAGGCTTCCATCAAAGAGGTTCTTAATGACTACAATAAGAAAATGGAAAAGATCGATAAGGATAAGGTCATTAACTATACCGATGTGGTAGGTGTATTGATGAGTTCGGTTACCGATATTATCAATGCGATCAGCTATGTATTGATTGCCTTTGTGGCAATATCGTTAGTGGTATCATCGATCATGATTGGTGTCATTACTTATATTTCTGTATTGGAACGTCAAAAGGAAATCGGTATATTACGTGCGATTGGTGCATCTAAGCGCAATATCTCTGAGGTATTTAATGCCGAAACCTTCATTATCGGAACTTTGGCAGGAATATTTGGTATCATCACAACGGAACTGTTATTGATACCGGGGAATGCCTTGATTTATAAATTGACTGAAAATTCCAGCATCAAAGCTGCGTTGCCGATATCGGCGGCAATCATATTGATTCTGCTCAGTATCGTACTTACCTTGATTGGTGGATTAATTCCATCACGCAAGGCAGCAGCCAGTGATCCTGTAACAGCACTTAGAACAGAGTAAATACTCTGTTCTTTTTAAATGAAAAACGAGCAGGCAATGCCTACTCGTTTGATAAGTCTTCACCATTTGTTTCAATGACTTTTTTAAACCAGGTATAGCTCTTTTTAGGAACACGCTTCATATCTCTTAAGTCGTGGTTGCCGCGGTTGACATAG
>CACYBS010000223.1 GCA_902772725.1 Erysipelothrix rhusiopathiae | reverse complement strand
TTTATCTTCTACCAGAGAAATATCTGTAATGCCTCTTTCAAATACTTTATTGACAAGATCGTATGCCATCTTTTCCAGATCGATATAGACATTACCAACCTTTTCAGTTCCCTTTTGGCAGATCTTAGAACCTACGACAACCATTGGAATCTGATATTCATCCAACACTTCCATCTCATCAATAGAGAAATTATCATTAAATAAGATAACTCCGTCTACATGTGCCTTGATAATGGATTCAATCACATCCGGCATTTTTGAAATGCCTTTGGAAGTGGTATGGAACATAATGTTGTAGTTGTAGATTTTGGCAACATCCATCAAACCGTTTAATGTCTTACCATTGTATGTAAAGAGCTTTTCACTTAACACAATGGAGATTGTAGTTGTTTTAGATAAAGCCAATCCCTGGGCAATCGCATTTGGTTTATACCCTAACTTTTCGATTGCTTCCTGAACACGCAGACGCGTGTCTTCTCTTACAACATTAGAATCGTTGATAACACGGCTTACCGTTGCGAGCGATACATCCGCCTCTTTTGCTACATCATAAATCGTGATGCGCTTCATGAGGCTTATTCTTCCCCTGCTGTATCGTCTGTATCTTTGATATCTTCGATTTCATTGATTTCAGTTTCAATTACATCCTGAGGTTCAACCGGTTTGTCAAAGAATTTTTTAACACCGCTCCAGAAAGCGTCGTTTGTGTTTTTAGAGAAATCTTCTGCTTTATCCACTGCGTTCTTTAAGGCTTCATTGGAACGTAATGAATCGATTGTTTCTGTTCCCTTTTCAAAGATGTTACGAACACTTTCGTTGTCCTTTAATCTTTCGGTTCCGGATTTAACGAAATCTTTTCCGGACTGCATTGTTGAACGAACGTTTTCATTTGCTGCCAATTCATTAAATTTATCTTTAATGGAATTGAAGATCTTACCGGTTTCAACCTTAGCTTTTTCAATGTTTTCCTGGATAGATTCCTGGTCAACATTATCATTTACCCATTTGGAAACATCGCCGATGATCTTAGTAACAGAATCTTTGGCATCGTTAAGAGCTTTTGTGATTTCATCAACAGCTTCATTTCCTTCAGAATTTATTCTGTCCATAGCTTCTTTTGATTCAGCTTCTAACTGATCAACTGCAGTAGTTGCTTCTTCTTTTACTTCTTCTACAGTTTCTTCAACCTTTTCTTCAAATTTGTTTTCTTCTGACATGTCAACTAATCTCCTTTATAAGTAATAATTATTCTTTAGAGTTTTTCTGAGCTTCTTCGATGGCTTCAATGATAGCCATACCATCCTTAAATGTCTGTTCACGTGCGGCATCCATATTAGCCTGATTAATTGCATCTTCTGCTTCAGCTTCTGCACGTGCGGCATCTACTTTCGCCTGATGTTCAGCTTCAACCTGTGCGATAGCTTCAGTGATACCAATGGCATCCTTTAAAGTCTGAGCACGGGCAATATCCATATTTGCCTGATTTACCGCATCGTTAATAGCTTCTTCAGCATCAATTGCTTCCTGGATTGCGATTGCAGTGGTAATGGCTTCAAGATAAGCTGTTCCGATTTGAGTCAGTTCTTCCAGTTCAGCATTGGCAATTGCTTCATCGATACCAACAGCAGTTCTTAATGCTTCAGCACGTGCTGCATCCATATTTGCCTGGTTAATAGCATCTTCTTTTTCTAGAGCTTCATGAATAGCTTGTGCAGTCTTTAATGCTTCGGCACGGGCTGCATCCATGTTTGCCTTATGCTGGGCTTCCTCTTCTGAAAGGGCATTTTCGATTGCATCGGCAATTTTCAATGCACCGGCACGGGCTGCTTCGACATTTGCCTTATATTGTGCATCAACTGAATCAACCTGACCTTTTACCTGATTTTCAAAAGCCACAGTTTTGGCATCCATTTGGGCTACTTTAGCATCTACTGCATTCACAAATGCATCTTTTTTAGCTGCGATTTTGGCATCAACTGAATCAATCTGACCTTTTACTTTATTTTCGAATGCTACAGTTTTTGCGTCCATTTGAGCAACCTGTGTATCTACTGCATCAACAAAGGCATCCTTCTTAGCCGCGATTTTGGCATCGATTTCATCTAATTTGGCATCTGCCGCATCAAATTTTGCATCGATTGCATCTAATTTAGCATCAATGGCATCTTGTCTTGCCTGTTTCTTAGCTTCTGTTGCAGCTCTTTGATCAGCGATTTCTTTGCTGTATTGTCCGGCGATAGCTGCTGCTTCAGCACGGGCAGCATCCATATCTTCCTGATTTCTTGCAAAAGCTGCATCTTTCTTAGCCTGCTGGGCATCGATCTTGGCATCAATTTTTGCATCCATTGCATCTAATTTGGCATCAATCTTTGCATCGAACTCATTCACTTTTGCAGCTGCATCAGCTTTAGCCTGATCAATAGCTTTATCAAATGCTTCGCCACGCTGCTGTGCGCTCTCGATGTGAGCGGCTACTTTATCAGCTACAGAATCAAAGTTACTTGTAGCTTTTCCTGCAAAGTCGATCATATCATTCTCGGCATCGGCTTTTTTCTGAGCAACACGCGCATCCATCTCATCCAGCTTATCAACAACTTTTCCGTCAAATTCGTCTACTTTTGCTTCAAATGCTTCGCCACGCTGTTCGTTTCTCTGTTTAGCGTCTTCTTTGGCAGCCTGTGTCTTTTCGATAGAATCAACTACCATATCAGCTGCTTTATTAAAGTTATTTGTTGTTTTTTCCGCATAAGCGATCATTTCTTCTTCAGCATCAGCTTTTCTTTCTTCGCGACCGTTAATGATAGCCTGTTCGATTTCATCTGCTTTGGCATCCATTTCTTCTAAGGCATCAACAATTTTATCGGAGAATTCATCTTTTCTCTGTTCATGTCTTTCCTTAGCTTCCTGACCTTTTTCAATGGCGTGAGCAACTTTGTCGGATGCATCATTAAATGCGTCAGTCTGCTTTCCGGCAGCATCAATCATATCCTGTTCAACTTCTGCTTTAATCTCAGCTTTTGCATCTTCTTTCTTGTCAAAGAAATCATCAATGGCATCTTCAATTTTATCGCCGATTTCTTCCACCTTCTCTTTTAATTCGTCAAAAAAACTTTTTTCTTCAGACATAAACTTACTACTCCTCCTCTATGTCTTCTGCGCCAGCTTTGATAATTTCTACCTTTTTTTCTACTGTGCGGGTCGTACCCTGTTTTTCCTGAACTTTATTCACAAGTTCACCGGACTTATCTACGACAAAGGATTTGATGGTATCTAAATTATCTGTAACAGCGCTGGTAGCTGCTTTAATCGCTTTGGATGCGGATTCAGAAACATTATCAATGGAATGTGATAAGTTTTCTACGGTCTGTAACGGTGCATCTAATTTACGGATTTGTGACTCAGTGGTATCCAACGTTTTCGTTGCACTCTTGATTGTACTTAACAGTTCTTTCAAAATCATAATTAAGTAAATCAAAGCGATAACACCCAAGACCGGCAGGATCCATCCGGCAACCTTAGCGATCGTGCCGAAAAATGTATCGACTGTCATATATATCATCACCTCTAAAAGATTATATCATGCGAGTTAACCAAAAGCATTTATTTTTGAAAACATTTTCATTTTTCTTGAAAATAAAAAAAAAGCTCCCGTTTGGGAGCGGTATACACTATAGAATCTCTTCCTGTTCAGCTTCTTTTTCATTCTGCTTTGCGAGCATATCTTTTAAAGTCAGGGTAGCCTTAACTTCCTGCACAGGAGTTTCTGCTTTTAAATCCGGGGCATCTTCCGGATCCATTTCCGGAATCGCATTTACTCTTCCGTACTTAGGAACTGTATTTCCGTACATTGGAGAAATGATCTTTGTGAAATTATCATTTTCATCCGGTTTTGGCAGAATAATCGCATCATGAACTTTTGAATGTTCTTTTTCAGATTCTTCCATATTACCGAAGATCGGCGAAATAACCTGGGTGTATTCTAAATCTTCAACCGGAGCACGACGAACCGGTTTATGTGTTTTAGAACGGTCATACTTATATGGCTGTTTTCTCGGTGCTTCTTTTCCTAGACGCTCTTCACGTGCTCTTGAGTCAATCTCAATACTTGTGAATGTAGACTGCTTTTGAACAGGTGCAGCAGCCGGTGTATTGGCAACAACCTGAGGTTCTACATATGTCTGTTCAGGGACCTGACGTGCAGGATAGTTTTGCGGTTCCGGTTGGTCATCGTAGTAATCATCCTGATAATCATCGTCATAGTACTCGTCATCTTCGTACTCATCATCATATTCATCATCGTATTCGTCGTCATCGATATCTTCTGTGAAGATTGCTCCGAATAAATCTTTTATTTTCATAATGTTTCCTCCTCAATACCTTTATACTTCCAAACACACCTGTAGATCGGCATATTCTGCGCAATAAACTTTTCTTCATATTCCGTAACTGCATCTTCATTATGTTCGTTTCGTCTGTAATCAACGCTGATCTCCAACATTATGAATCCTGCATTCTGAAATTCAATAATAGAATATTCAAACAGATCTTTATTATCCGTTTTCATCTGTATCTGTCCGTCTGCGGATAAAATCGTAATATACTGTTTCAGAAAAGAAGCTGAAGATAAACGCCTTTTCGCATTTCTTTTCTTAGGCCATGGGTCTGAGAAATTTAAATGGATCACGTCCACTTCCCCTTTTTCGAACCATTCCTGTATTACGGCCGCATCTCCATGAATCAAAATCAAATTATTTAATTCTGAAAACTCATCGAATTTTTTTGCGGCAATACCGGCAGCACTTTCATTTTTTTCAATTGCGATAAAACCCTCATCCGGATACATCTTTGCCATGCTTAAGGAATAATTCCCTTTTCCGCATCCAATCTCCACATGAAGCTTTTCACAATTCAATACAGATTTCCATGAACCTTTCATGGATTCCGGCTGAGCAGCGACCTTATTTCCGGTTTTCAGATAATCGACTGCCCATTTCACTTTTCTCATTCTCATATCCGAAACTATCGCCTCAGCATTCTTTTTGGGCAAGATAAAAACAAGTTCTATCTTCCTAATGGCTATTCTACCATAAATTCTATTTTCATCAAATAAGTAACGAGAAAAAATGCCGGAATTTACCCGGCATTTATTTCACTATTCGTTTTCAGAAGATGGTTTTTTATCTTTAGAAGGCTTTGGAAGAAGAGCTTTCGCAGAAACGTTGATTCTTCCCTTATTATCGATTTCCATAACCTTAACATCGATAATATCACCAATCTTTAATACATCCTCTACTTTATCAACACGGTTGTGAGAGATTTTGGAAATATGTAACAAGCCGTCCGTATTTCCAAACAGATTCACAAATGCCCCAAACTTTTCTAAGCGGACAACCTTGGCAGCATAGATATCGCCAACCTTAGCTTCACGGGTAATATTCTGGATCATTTCCTTAGCCTTGTTGATCGATGCATAATCCATATGATAGATCACAACTTTACCGTCATCATCGATATCAATCTTAACATTATCGCATTCCGCAATAATCTGGTTGATCATCTTTCCACCCGGACCGATTACATCTTTGATCTTATCCGGATCAATCTGCATCATCGCAATCTTTGGAGCATATGGTGATAATTCCTTACGCGGTTCAGGAATTGCCGCCAACATGTTATCTAAGATCTCTAAACGAGCCTTATGAGCCTGGGCTAAGGCCTGTTCAAAGATGTCGCGGGTAATACCGGTTGTCTTAATATCCATCTGGAGTGCTGTAATACCCTTGGTAGTTCCGGCTACCTTAAAGTCCATGTCACCGAAGTGGTCTTCCATACCCTGGATATCGGTTAATACGGTGTATTTACCGGTTTCATCATTCATGATCAATCCCATCGCAATACCGGCTACCGGTGCTTTAATAGGAACACCTGCTGCCATTAAAGACATCGTACCCGCACAGATACTTGCCTGTGAGCTGGAACCGTTACTTTCCATAACATCCGCTACGGTACGAATGGTATATGGGAATTCATCTAATGATGGAAGAACCTGTAATAATGCTCTTTCACCTAAGGCGCCATGACCGATTTCACGACGACCCGGGCTTCCCATACGGCCGGTTTCACCGACACAATATGGCGGGAAGTTGTAGTGATGCATGAAGCGCTTGCTTTCAACTTCCGTTAAGTCATCAATAATCTGGTTTTCATTGATAGCACCTAAAGTAGTAGTGGATAATACCTGTGTCTCACCACGGGTAAATAAGGCAGAACCATGAACACGCGGTAATAAATCAACCTGAGAATTCAAAGGACGAATCTCGTCGATCTGACGTCCGTCCGGACGAATCTTATCCTCAATGATCAAGCGGCGTACTTCATCTGCTTCAATGCTGTGGCAGATTTCAGCAGCTTCTTTTACAGCTTCGTTTAATTCTTTTTCGGATGCATATTCTCTTTGAGAAACCATTTCAACAGCTTCGGCAGTCAATTCATCAATCTTGCCGTAACGCTCTAATTTTTCTTTAATAGATACCGCTGCACGGATCTTTTCTTCAAATTCAGAACGAACTAATGCATTTAATTCCGGATTGATTTCATATAACTGAATTTCACGCTTTTCCTTACCGCAGGCAGCGATGATCTCTTCCTGGAATGCACAGAGCTTTTTGATCTGTTCATGACCGAACATCAAAGCCTCTAACATATCTTCTTCGCTGACTTCCTTAGCACCGGCTTCTACCATGTTTAATGCTTTTGCGGTACCGGCAACAGTTAAATCAATATCGCTGATTTCAGCCTGTTCAACTGTTGGGTTGGCAATCAGTTCACCGTTAACACGGCCTACCTTAACACCGGCAATCGGTCCGTTAAACGGAATATCCGAAATACATAATGCCAGAGAAGCGCCTAACATCGCAGCCATTTCAGCCGGAGCATCCTGGTCTACACTTAATACCGTATTGACAACCTGTACTTCATTACGGAATCCTTCCGCAAATAAAGGACGGATCGGACGGTCGATCATACGTGCAGTTAATGTCGCATGCTCGCTCGGTCTTCCTTCTCTTCTTAAGAATCCTCCCGGAATCTTTCCGACAGAATATAATTTTTCTTCAAAACTAACAGTTAACGGGAAAAAATCAATTCCCTCTTTGGCCTGATTGCTGGCACAGGCAGTTGATAAAGTAACGGTATCACCGTAACGTACGATGACAGCACCATCGGCCTGTTTGGCAATCTCGCCGGTCTCTACTGTGATCCCCCGACCACAAAATTCCATCTGAAACGTTTGTTTCGCCATTTTTTCACCTCATCTATTTTCAACATGTGAAATCATAACATATTATTTATAGAAAAGATACAAAAAAAAGTAATCAAAATGATTACTTTCTTAAACCTAATTTCGCTATTAAAGTTTTGTAGCGTTCTAAATCAGTATCTCTTAAGTAAGATAATAATCTTTTACGCTGACCGATCATTTTTCTCATGCCGCGCATGGAATGATAATCGTGTTTATGTTCTTTGAAGTGCTCAGTTAAACGGTTGATCTTATAAGTTAATACCGCAATCTGTACTTCAGGAGAACCTGTGTCGCCTTCATGAAGAGCGTACTCTTTCATGATAGCCTGCTTTTCAGACTTTAACATTTTTATTTCCTCCTATTTTCTTAGTCCTTTTAAACCGAGTAACAGGTTGGAGTGTCCTGAAACACAGTTCAAAAGCCTCTATATGATATCAGTTCATATCCATAAAATCAATAAGAATCGTATTTAAAATTTCCATTCCCAGATCGGTTGTTTTTATGTGATGACCTTTGATCACAAGATAATCCGGCATCCACTTTGAAAGCACTTTTTCATACCGCTTTTTAAAGTCCTGATTATACTTTTGATTCCATTTTTCAATATCTAATCCAAAAGATGTACGAAGTGCCATCATAATCGCATTAAAGGCTCTATCTTCTCTGGATTCATCTA
>CACYBS010000222.1 GCA_902772725.1 Erysipelothrix rhusiopathiae | reverse complement strand
AAATTTCAAAAAAATGAGTCCAAAATGATACTTTTTTCATAAAAAATAAAAAAAGTATGATATCATAATTCCAATGAAAGCGTATACATACCTATAAAAATGGGAAGGGGGATCCGTTTTTATAGTTGTTTTCAAGGAAGGGGTGAAGAAATGTACAGAAATATTGAAAACTATCATTTAAGTGACATCGCATTCATTTTAACGATTTATTTCAATAGTGGTAATGTATCTATTCAGATGCATAAAAACGATTTCGTTGAAAAGAATCGCAATGAGAATACAGATGAGCTTCTTCAGACAGTAGATAATATCCTTGTCAGTGTGGGTCAGGATCGTTTAAACGATGAAGAACGCGGTCGTGTTGTATCCTTGACAGACTATGCATTGAATGAATGGTCAGGACATCATTAGAAACTAAGCCCAATTCGGGCTTTTTTTATTGCCTTTAATTCCATTTCATCTTTTTTTGTGGTATGTTTATATGGATTTTAGGGGATCGAAAATGGATAGAAAAAAATTACTTCGTCAAATTAAAGCGGATACAGGCTCCTATCGGTCTCTTTACCGGCTGATGGCTGCCTGTTTGTTTGTTCCGCTTTTGTTTTTCTTATATTTATTTAAAGCACCGGTTTATGTATTGATCATACCTCTTGGTATACTGTACTTTTTTGCGCTCGGTGATATATTATCGCACATTCGTATATGGCAAAGACGTCTTGATGCCCGTTCGGTTCGTCCGGCACCTACATGGTGGTGGGGTGTTAAGAAGGCTTTAAAAACACTGCATCCAAAAAACTGGGGGTATCTTTACAGTGGATTATCCTTTATTCTTCTATGTAATTTAGGTCCGCTGTTGTTTCTTTTTGTCAGCATAGTGACCTCATTGGTGCCGGGAATTCCCAGATATTTTCTTATTCCGTTGTGTATTGCCGTAATTATCATTTTTTTATTAGGAGTTACGCATCAATTTGTGCTTTTGGAATGGAATATCCACCCTTCTTCTTATAAAAGAACGGCATTAAAAAGCTCATATATTACCGGGAAGCAGTTTCCTGAACATATGCTGCGATTTTTTATCGCCGGCTTAAAATACGGAACGGTTTATTTTGCGTTCGTGATCTTATCTGCCTTTTTATGCGTCCTGTTTAAGATCATGGATTTCCAAACACTTTTTGTGACGCCTTCCTTTTATTATCTCTGCTTCGGGTTGTATGTCGTGACCTTTATATTATCCAGTGAGGAAACGATATTTAGAATCAGCCGTTATTACTTTAAAACGCGGGATGAACTGGAATGGAAGGTATCCGGTAAAAAGGAAACTTATTATATGCCGGCTCTGGAAGCAGCATTTGTACTGTCTTTAGCCGGCTGTATATCCTTTAATGCCTGGAGTATGCGTCCTAAAGAAGAGCCCTATGTTGAACCGGAAAAGATTGCCCAGGGAACTGTTACTATTCAAAAAACAACCTGGCCTATGGTCACCGGACACAGGGGATTCAGTGCTCAATATCCGGAGAATACACTGGTATCGATACAGGCTGCGGTAGATGCCGGAGTGGATTGGGTTGAATTTGATATTCAGGAAAGCAAGGATCATGTATTATTCCTTTGCCACGATGGCAATATGGGTGGCATTGCCGGGGTAAATAAAAATGCCTGGGATATGACATGGGATGAGATTTCTAAGCTTCATGTTCTATCCTCCAATGAAGGTTTTTCGAAACTGGAAGATGTATTAGCTTATCTGGAAGATAAAGATGTAAAGATGAATGTAGAGCTGAAGCCGGATGAACATCAAAGTGAAGATTATGAAAAGCATGTGTTAGATATGTTGGATTCCTTTGATATAAAAGGACGTTATGTGGTGGCTTCACAAAACTATGATTGTCTGGTAAAAGTAAAATCTATCGATTCTAAGCGTCCGACTTTATTTGTGACCGATATGATTCGAAATCCCTTAGAGGATTTAAGTGCAGCGGATAATTTCAGCATTGCGATCACGGGAATTAATCAGGAAGTTGTAGATGAAATTCATGCGGCAGGAAAAACGGTCGATGGCTGGACGGTAGATTCCCGTCAGGAAATTGAGTATCTTTTAGCTTTAGGAGTGGACAATATCATTACCAATAATGCCCCTTCTACAAAAGATATCGTCTATGAATATGTTGCCAATCGCCAGATTGATAAATTAAAAACTACCTTATCTTCCTTTAACGAGGTGGTTACTGCATGTGAAGAGATATATTCCCAAACTTAATTGGTTACTTTTATGTAAGTTATGTTAGAATAATTAAATGAACAGGGAGGTTCAAACCATGGAAGAAGTTGTCAGCAAGAATTTTATTGAGAGAATCATTGATGAGGATCTCGCTGAAGGAAAATATACAAAAATTGTAACTCGGTTCCCGCCGGAACCAAATGGATATCTGCATGTCGGACATGCCAAATCCATTTT
>CACYBS010000221.1 GCA_902772725.1 Erysipelothrix rhusiopathiae | reverse complement strand
TACACTTTGGTCAACATATTAAAGACGGTCGTTTTACCGGCACCGTTAGAACCAATCAAGGTAACAATTTCTCCGTCCTGTACTTCAAAGGAGATTCCCTTAATGGCTTCGATCATTCCGTATTTTACTACCAAATTTTCTACTTTTAACATAATTAATCTCCTAAGTAAGCCTTGATAACATCCGGATTGGACTGAACTTCTTCCGGAGTTCCTTCAACCAGCATCATACCGAAGTTGATAACCGTAATTCTTTCACAGATGCCCATAACCAGTTTCATATCATGTTCAATCAAAAGAATGGAAATACCGAAATGATCGCGGACAAAGCGAATGGTCTTCATCAAATCATCGGTTTCCTGCGGGTTCATACCGGCCGCCGGTTCATCCAGTAACAATAACTTCGGATTGGTTGCCAGAGCTCTGGCAATCTCTAAACGTCTTTGTTCACCATACGGAAGGTTACCGGCAATTAAATCAGCCTTTTTATCCAAATCAAAGATTTTTAATAATTCCATAGCTCTTTCCGTTTTCTCTTTTTCTTCCTTGTAGAACTTCGGAAGACGGAAAATGGAAGTAACCGTGTTGTAGGAAATATCGTTGTGCATACCGGTTAATACATTATCCAGAACGCTCATATTCATAAACAGACGGATATTCTGGAAGGTTCTTGCGATACCGGCCTTATTAACATCGATAACAGTCATCTTTGCGGTATCCTGTCCATCTAAAAGAATCGTACCGCGGGTTGGCTGATACACTTTGGTCAACATATTAAAGACGGTCGTTTTACCGGCACCGTTCGGGCCGATTAAACCAACAATCTCATTTGGATAAATCTTTAAATCTAAGTTATTAACGGCAGTCAAACCACCGAAATCAATACCTAAATCCGTTACTTCAAGGATCGGACTTGCATTAGTTGTCATTTGCCTGCCCTCCTTTACTACCCGGTCTTATTTTCGCTTTCAGGCCATCCAGCTTTAAGCGGAAATATTCATTATTGGAAATCAACATCATCGCAATTAAGACAAGTGCATAAATCAACATACGATAGTTCTGCAGGAAACGTAACATTTCCGGCAGGATTACTAACAATGTCGTTGAAATCACGGTACCTGTCATGTTTCCCAGTCCGCCCAACACAACATACACTAATAATAGAATTGAACTGTTGAAATCAAACTTCGTTGCGGCAAATGAAGAATAATTCAAAGCGTATAATGCACCGGCTGCCCCAGCCAGACAGGAGGCAATCACAAAGGCTAAGGTTTTAGCTTTGGATACCTGGATACCTACGGATTGGGCTGCAATGCGGTTATCGCGGGATGCCATGATTGCACGGCCGTTACGGCTGTACATTAAGTTATACACAATCGCCAAGGCAATCAAAATCAAAATGATACCGGCTGTAAAAGTAGCGGTAGTCTTAATTCCGGTGGCTCCCATTGGACCGGAAATTAAAATTTTGCCGCCCGGTTCCATTTTCATTGTATTGTTTACAAATGCGAAATGAAGCCCTGCTTTATCCAGACCGACATATAAGTTATTGATCAAAGACATAATAATCTGGCCAAAAGCCAACGTAACGATTGCCAGATAGTCGCCCTGTAATTTCAATACCGGAATACTGATTAACCAGCCCGACAGAGCGGCAATAACAGCACCCACAATGATACAGATAATCAAACGTAAGATATCATTGACACCTGCTGCTACAAGCACTCCCGAAAGAATGGCTGCACTGAAAGCACCAATACTCATAAATCCGGCCTGTCCAAGATTCAGTTCACCGGAAACACCAACCGTTAGGTTTAAGCCGATTGCGGCAACGATATAACAGGATACCGGAACCAAAAGCGATTTCATCAAACGGCTTAGGTTACCTGTATTTAACAAAAGTTCTATGATTACATACGCAGCAATCACAATTAAAAACGTAATAGTTCGGCTGCGAACCTTCTTATTAAACAATGTATTCATTATCTTATTCATAATGATCACACTTTCTCGTTTGTCTTTTTACCGAGTAATCCTGTCGGCTTAATCAGCAATACAATAATCAAGACCGCAAAAACGACCGCATCCGATAACTGTGTAGAAATGTATGCCTTTGCCATGGTCTCAATGATACCTAAAAGAAGGCCGCCTAAAAAAGCACCCGGGATAGAGCCGATACCGCCAAATACCGCTGCCGTAAAGGCACGGATACCCGGCATAGAGCCAAGTGTTGGATACACAGATGGATATGTCGCACAAAGCAGAACTGCAGCCACAGCAGCTAAAGCCGAGCCAATCGCAAAGGTAATGGAAATAATGCGGTTTACATTAATACCCATTAATGTGGCAGCACCCTTATCCTCAGAACAGGCACGCATTGCCTTACCAGTATTGGTCCGGTTAATAAAAAGTGTCAATCCCGCCATGATCACGATACATGAGACAATGGTAATGATATTTACATAGGAAATAGATAACTGACCGTTGAATAAGCTGATACTGCCTTTTAAGATTCTTGGATAGATCTTAGTATCTGAGCCCCATAATAACTGGGCAGCATTCTGCAGGAAGTAACTTACACCGATTGCGGTAATCAATACGGATAAGCTGGATGCCTGACGCAAAGGTTTATATGCCAGTTTTTCAATTGTCACACCGAGAACGGTACACACAACGATGGAAATAATAAGACTTAAAATAAGCGGCATTCCAAAAGCTGTCATCGCAAAGAAAGAGGCATAGCCACCAATCATGATGACATCACCATGGGCAAAGTTTAACATCTTTGCGATACCGTAAACCATGCTGTAACCCAGAGCGATGATCGCATATACACTTCCCAAGCCTAAGCCATTAATCAAATATGATAGAAAAGCCATATATTCTCCCTTCTATTCGTATATACAAAGAAAGGCTACCAATTTCGTAAAGGATTGGCAGCCTTAGATACTCACATAAGTTTATGAAGATTAGTCTTCAACGCTAACGTATACGCCGTTTTCAATAACGACAGCCTTCGGATCCTTGGATACTTCACCTGTCTTTTCCCAAGTTACAGATGTACCTGTAATACCGTCAAATGTCATTGAAGTAAACTGTTCAATAAATGCAGCAGTAATCTCATCCTGAGACATATCCGGAGTAATCTTGCCTGCATCAGCAGCCTGTTTTAATGCATAAATGCAGTCATAAGCGTCAGCTGCGAACTGGTTTGGAACTTCACCGTATTTTTCCTGATATTTCTTAACAAAGTTCTGTGTCTTTTCGTCTTCAGCATCTGCAGAGAACGGTGTTAACATGTAAAGACCTTCTGCCAAACTCTTATCGAAGTTTTCAAGAGTTAAGATTCCGTCCATTCCATCACATCCAAAGAAAGAAGGAGTATATCCAACTTTGTCAGCTTCAACAAGGATCTGAGAAGCCGGCTGATAGTAAATCGGTAAGAATACTACATCAGCACCTGCATCCTGAGCCTGTTTAACCTGTACGGAGAAGTCTGTAGCATCGCCTACAAATGAAGTTTCAGAAACGATTTCTAAACCAAGGTTTGCGGCTTCAGCCTTAAAGTTATTGTAGATACCTGTAGAATAGTTGTCATCACTTCTGTAGATAATCGCAACCTTAGTTCCGATTTCTTCATGTTCTTTTAAGTATTGAGCAGAAGCTGTTCCCTGGTTAGGGTCAGTGAAGCACATCTGGAATACTACACCATAAGGATCTGCATTGTTTTCAGCATCTTCATAGATAACTGCTGTTGATGATGCAGAAGGTGTAAGAGCGAAGATGTTGTCTTTCTTGTATTCAGGAGCAACTGTCTGTCCGGCACCGGAAGTAACTGTTAACAAAGAAACCTGCATTCCGTCATCCATCAATGCATTATAAGCACTTACAGATTTTTCGCCATCAGCTTCATCATCCTGAGCTAACAATTCGAATTTTACGCCATCCATTTCATTAACTTCTTCAACAGCGATTTCAGCAGCATGTTGAACAGCTAATCCATAAATAGAAGCATCACCAGTCAATGGTCCAGAGAAACCAATCTTAATTGCGTCACCGGAAGCAGAATCACCGGAAGAAGATCCGCCACCGCTGCTGCATGCAGCAAGACCAACAACCATAGCAGCTGTTAATCCAACTTTGAAAAATTTTGTGAAATTCATGTTTTTACATCCCTTTCTTTTATTAATTTTGAATTAATTATATAAAGCTAATATTTTATAATCAACACTTAATTTCACATTTTTTCACTTAATTTGAAAAATGTAAGAAAATTCATCTGTTTTTGTAACAAATTCCCATAGAACTGAATATTTAAGCACAATAATCTTTCATAACAAAAAAAGGACCCTAGAGTCCTAATAAGCGAATACATAGATTCGATATAAACTGGATAATCCCATTTCTTGCCATCATCAAAGGTCCGTTTAATACCCCCAGAAGCAGCAGCGCAATGAATAGATAATACATCATTGGATTGCCTCTGATAGCACGATAATAACTATCATCCGGTAAAAATGCGAATAAGATCTTCGATCCATCCAGCGGCGGAACCGGAATTAGATTAAATACCCCAAAACCGGTTGAAACGATTGCTGTTGTCGCAAGCGTATCCAATATGAACTTTCCCGCTCCGGAATACGCAAAGCTTGGCGATACTTTATAGATCAAGTAATAAAGAAACATTGCGACAAAGGTCAAAAGAAAATTGGCAACCGGTCCGGCAAAGCTTGTCCAGATGATTCCTGTCTTTGGATCTTTATAGTAATCCGGATCAATCGGTACCGGTTTCGCCCATCCAAACTGAAACAACAGTAAGCAGACAAGACCTGTCCAATCGATATGGTTTAACGGATTCAGGCTGAGCCTGCCTCTCATTTTAGCGGTAGGATCCCCAAACCAATAAGACACAAGGCCATGGGCAAATTCATGAATAGACATCGCCAGTATGACCGCAATCAATCTTTGCACAATGGCACTTGGGGTTAATCCATACAACATTATACGTTAAACAGGAAGTGCATCACATCGCCATCCTGTACGACATAATCTTTACCTTCAGAGCGGAATTTTCCTGCTTCGCGAATGGCTTTTTCGCTGCCATATTGATCCATATCTTCAAAGGAATATACTTCCGCACGGATAAATCCGCGTTTAAAGTCAGAATGGATAACACCGGCACAATCCGGAGCTTTCATGCCTTTTCTAAATGTCCAGGCACGGCACTCATCTTCACCGGCTGTTAAGAAGGTACATAAATCCAATACGCTGTAAGCCTTTTGAATGAGTTGATCCAAGCCGCTGGCAGGAAGACCCATTTCCTCTAAAAACATGTCTTTTTCTTCTTTTTCTAATCCGGAAACCTCTTCCTCCATTTTGGCGCATAAAGCCACAATACCGGAGTTTTCAGCCTCAGCATAGGCTTTTACCTTTTGGTAATACGTATTGGACTCAGGATCAATCACACCGTCTTCATCCATATTGGCCACATAGATCACAGGCTTGCGTGTTAATAGATTATATGTCTTTAAGAAAGCTTCTTCTTCCTCAGTGGCCTCTAATACACGTGCCGGCTTTCCTTCTTCTAAAAGCGGCTGCAGACGGTCGATAAGGACCATTTCGGCTTTCGCTTCCTTGTCGGATGCAAGCTTTGACTTTCTTTCGATTTTAGCACGGCGGTTTTCAATGGTTTGTAGATCCGCAAGAGTTAACTCCAGATTGATAATTTCAATATCACGAATCGGATCAATCGTATTTTCCACATGAGTGATATTTGGATCATCAAAACAGCGGACCACATGACAGATCGCATCCGTTAAACGAATATTAGATAAGAATTGGTTTCCCAAGCCTTCACCTTTGCTGGCACCCTTTACAAGGCCGGCAATATCCGTAAATTCGAACGTTGTATAAATTGTCTTTTTCGGGTGAAAGATCTCTGTTAGACGGTCAATCCGCTTATCCGGCACCTCAACAACACCTACATTGGGTGCAATTGTCGCAAATGGATAATTGGCGGCCTCAACCTGACTTTTTGTGACCGCGTTAAACAATGTGGATTTACCGACATTCGGCAATCCCACAATACCTGCAGTTAACGGCATATTCTCATTCCTTTCCTACATCGTCTGCTTTTAAAACGACGCGTTTTAACTTCTTTTCAAATTTCTGGCGTGGCATTAAAACACTGGCTCCGCATCCCAGACATTTAATGCGGATATCGGCACCCATGCGGATAATCTTCCATTCTGTCGATTTGTGGCAGGGATGCTCTTTTTTCATTTCAATGATGTCATTTAGATCGTAATCATATTCCATCATAAATTAGCCTCTTATATGGTTTTTATATGCTTCCAGCGTATTCGATAATAACATACAAACCGTCATCGGTCCAACGCCTTTTGGTACCGGTGAAATGGCGGATACCTTATCCTTTACATCATCAAAATCCACATCACCGCAAAGTTTACCGTTGTCCATACGGTTGATACCTACATCAATGACAACAGCGCCTTCCTTGATCCAGTCGGATTTAATCAGTTTCGGTTTACCGATGGCCGCAATTAAAATATCTGCCTCTTGGCAAACCTTTTCAATATCCTTTGTACGGGAATGTACGGTTGTAACGGTTGCGTTTTTATTCTGTAACAGAAGCGCTACCGGTTTTCCGACAAGATTGGAACGGCCTGCCACAACCGCACGCATACCGGATAAATCATCTAAACCAATCGACTCTAACATGGCCATACAGCCTTTTGGCGTACAAGGGATAAATCCCGGACGGCCGGTTAATAAGTTTCCAGCATTGACCGGATGTAAGCCATCTACATCCTTATCCGGAGAGATTGCTTCAATTACGCTGGTCTCATCCAGTCCTTGTGGAAGCGGCAGCTGCACTAAAATACCATCAACATCCGGATCGGCATTCTGTTCTTCTACTACCTTCAACAATTCTTCCTGGGAGATATTTTTATCCAATACTAAGGTTCTGTGCTCCATACCGATGGATTCACAGGCTTTTCCTTTACTTTTCACATAAGACTGGCTGGCAGGATTATCCCCTACCAAAATAACTGTAAGTAATGGGGTTCTTCCTCCGCTGTCTTTGATTTCCTGCACCTCTTTAGCCATTTCTGCTTTTAATTTCTGTGATAAATCTGTTCCGCTAATTAGTCTCATGAAAAAATCTCCTTATCATCTAGAATGATGGTTACAGGTCCATCATTACATAAATCTATTTTCATATCGGCACCAAAAATTCCCGTTTCAACAGGAACGTATGTTTTCAAAACCTCATTAAAGGCATCATATAAAGGAATCGCAATATCCGGTTTTGCGGCTTTCACAAAGCTTGGACGATTTCCTTTTTTCGCATTGGCATATAGAGTAAACTGGCTGATTGATAATATCGAACCGTTCACATCCATAACGGAAAGATTCATCTTTCCATCCGGATCTTCAAAAACACGCAGCTTAGCAATTTTAGCCGCCATTTTTTCAACAATATCCCTGGTATCCGATTCTTCAAATCCGACCAGAGCCAGATATCCTTTTTCAATCTTTCCTGTACACTTTCCATCTATGGTACAGGACGCATGGCTTACACGCTGTAAAACAACTTTCATTTCTTTTCCTCCAGCAGGCAGACGCACGTTGATACCATACCCTCTTCCTGCCCGACAAATCCCATCTTTTCACCCCGGGTAGCTTTTACCGAGACCTGAGAGATATCACAATGTAAACACGCGGCGATATTTTTGCGCATCTGCATAATATGAGGTGCCATCTTCGGCTTTTCTGCTAAAATCAGAGCATCTATGTTACCTATCTGATAACCCTGCTCATCCATTAAATCATATACTTTTTCCAGTAAAATCATACTGGAAATGCCTTTATAAGCAGGATCGGTATCCGGAAAATGATGACCTAAATCACCTAAAGCCAGAGCTCCCAGGATGCTTTCTGCAACAGCATGCAGCAAGACATCCGCATCGGAGTGTCCGACCAATCCTTTTTCATGGGGAATATGAACACCACCCAGGATTAAAGGACGATTATAGTCTAATTGATGAATATCTATTGATTGTCCGATCCGCATTATTTCCACAGCACCTTTGATGTTTTGGCCTTTACAGGCATATCTTTTTCAATATGGCCGACAATCACATTGGAAATACCTTCATAAGATTCATCCAAGCCCCATTCTTTTAACAGGTTCTTTCCCAAATCACTTTCAAATACTTCCTTTGCACGATGAATCCAGCAGGCACCCAGTCCTAAAGCATGGGCTGCATTGAGCATATTACCAACGGCAATAGAGCCATCGTATAAATATGTCGGTGATGTCTTTGATGACAACACAATAATAACGGTTTTGGCCCCATAAAAAGGATCGATATCTTTTCCCATAACAGCAGCATTGGCCTTACTGATAAGAGCGACCGTTTTTGGATCCTGCACAACCACAAAGGCAGTTTCCTGGCGGTTCATACCGGTTGGGGCACATTGTCCTGCATAAACAATTTTTTCTAAATCTTCCTTAGAAACAGGTTCATCACTAAAAACACGTGAACTTGATCTTGATTCAATTACATCAAAAAAATCAGCCATATTTCCTCCTTTTCTAAAAAAAAGCTTGACTTACGTCAAGCTTATTCTACTACTTGAATGAACTGCGGTGTTCCAATCCATGGAGCTTCCGCTTCAGCAATTACTGTTTCACCTAAATAGTTACCATGAACGGCTGAGTTATCACCTAAGTAAACTGCGATGTGGTCTACACCACGTCCACCGTTATCATAGTAAATCAGGTTACCGGCCTGAGGATTATCTGTATAGTATCCATAAGATACATACTGATCCGGCCATAACTGCATTGCGTTTTCAACGCCGGCGTTAGCTAATGCCATCTGAACAACAACTGTACAAGTTAATCCATCCGTTGTATCAACCAAGCCTAATGCTGCATTAGCAATACGCTGGTTCAAATCAGCATACGGATTAGTTGGATCTTCGTAATATACGTCTTCAACCGGTGCCGGTTCAACGTAAACTTCTTCAGCTGGCTGTTCAACAGGTTCTTCAACAACTGGTTCCTCAACCACTGGTTCTTCAGGAACATAAATGTCTTCTTCAACTGGTGCAACAGGTTCCTCAACTACTGGTGCTTCAGCAGCTGGCTGTTCAACTACCGGTGTTTCAACAACTGGTTCTTCAAATACTACTTGTTCAATCGGAGCTGCAATTGGTTCCGGCTGAACTAATTCTGCAGTTTCAACAACTGGTGCTGCATCGAATACTTCGATAGCAGGTGCTGCTTCAACTACAGGTTCTGCAGCAGGTTCTTCAACTACTGCTACTTCGGCCTCTTCAACAGCTGCAAACGGTGCAGCTACTACTGCTTCTTCAACCACTACCGGCTGAATCTGCTGTACTTCAGCAATCGCAACTGCTTCAGCTTCAATTGCTGTCTGTTCTTCAACAACTACTTCCTTAGCTGTAGTTGTTACTGTTTCCTGTACATCGTCAACGACAACAGATGAAACACTAGCAACGACTGCTTGTTTTGTTGTTTCTACTTCGACGTTTCCATCATCTTCGGAGAAGTAGTAACTTTTTCCT
>CACYBS010000220.1 GCA_902772725.1 Erysipelothrix rhusiopathiae | reverse complement strand
TCCTCCTTGATTTGAGCGTTACCGGGGCTCAAAGGCCAGAGTATAGCCAAATAATATGATATTCAAATTCAAAATAATTGTCAATGAATTATTGTTTTAATTTCTTATAATCAATCTTACCGATGTCTTCGACAATTTCCACATCATAATGTGATAACCTGTCCATTGCCCTAAGATAAATATCTTTCCCTAAATCAGATGGATTATGCGCATCCATTCCGACAATGGCTTTGTTGTGATATTGTGAGGCAATCTGCCAGAAACGATGATTGGGATAAGCTTCCATACCCATCCTTTCGTTCCACTGCATACCCAGCGCATTCCATTCCAGCGGGATATCTAACTCTTTTGCACATCGACAAACAGAATGAAAACCTTCTTCCAGGACATCATTCCACTGCAGATAGACATTTCGACAGATCAATTCAGGATGACATAGATAAGCATACATTCCTGTCTTCATGCCTGCAATGCAGGTCTCAAAATACTTAGGAATAAATTGTGATGCACAAGACCCAAAATAAACTCCTTTTTCATCACTTAAATAATAATGATTGCCTAATATCAGATAATCGATATCTTCTTCGATACAGAAATCCAACATCCAATCCATCATATTCGGAAAGTATTCTGCCTCCATACCAAAACGCAGTTCTATTTTGTCCTGATATTTCTTCTTAAGCGCAAGAATACTTGATTTATAATTCGCAAATTCCTTGAGCTGCATACGGACATGCGGACGAAATCCACTCTTGTAGTTCCAGCAGGAATGATCTGAAAAGCCCAATATCTCATATCCATTTTTGATTGCGGTTTTTACATATTGTTCATCCGAACCCATCGCATGATTACAGCGTTTTGTATGGGTATGAAAATTAGTCTGTCGTATCATAATCTACCTTCACCAGATACAAGCCCTGAGGTTGGGCATTATATCGGCTTGCCTCCTTATCTCGGGAATCCAATATTTCTTTTACATGTTCCGGCGTCATCCGTTTCTTTCCGACTTCCAATAAGACAGCAGTCATCATGCGAACCTGGTAGCGAAGAAAGCCATTTCCTTCAAATATAAAACGGATATCTTTGCCTTCCTCTTGAATATCAATCCGATAGACTGTCTTTACGCGGGGCTTATCCGGATGGATCCGACTGGAAGAATAGCTGGTAAAATCATGTGTTCCCACAAGATACTTTGCGCCTTCTCTCATCAGCTCTATATCCACCGGATACTTTAATATCATCTTATATTTATAAGTAAAAGGATTATCTTTTTCATAAGTGCAGATATAGTCATATCGCTTGGATACGGCCGAAAACCTGGCATGAAAATCATCTTTTGCTTCTTCTACTTTTTGAATACGGATGTCTTCCGGTAAAAGTGCATTTAAGGCAACGCGGTATTGATCACAGGACATGTTGACAAGCGGTTCAAAATGAAATACCTGCCCTAAGGCATGCACCTTGGCATCTGTTCTTCCACTGGCGGTAATCGGTACTTCCGTTCTATGAATCTTCATTAAAGCCTTTTCTATGATTTCCTGAATTCCTAAGGCATTGGACTGTTTCTGCCAGCCGGCATAATTCCATCCATCATAGGCTAAAGTCACTTTATAAATCATAACAGTACCGCAATAAGAATACAGCCCGCAAGAACCAATAATGCAGCCCCCAGCGCAACGTAATCTCTGGATCCCATCGTCAGCACTTTATAGCGTGTGCGCTTTTTATTTGGATCATAACCTCGTGCCTCCATGGCATTGGCAAGCTGATCCGCTCTGTCAAATGCCGCAATAAATAAAGGAACGATCAAAGAAAGGATCGACATAATTTTCTCTTTTAAAGAGCCGTTTTCAAAGTCAACACCACGGGAAGCCTGGGCATTCATAATACGTCCGGTCTCTTCAATAATCGTTGGAATAAAACGCAAGGCGATACTGATCATCATAGCAATCACATGAGCCGGTAAACCGATTTTCTCAAAAGGTTTTAACAGCTTTTCAATACCTAAAGTTAAATCCAACGGTTTGGTAGTTGCGGTCAATATCGTTGTGGCAGTAATCATCAACATTAAACGCACTACAATATATAATGTCTGATATACCGCATCGGAATATATGGAAAACCACCCTAATTCTAACCATGGTGTTCCTGTCTTAATGACCAATACGTTTACGATCATCAAGAAAACCATCATAAACATCATCGGTTTCATGGTTTTAAGAACATAGCTTACTTTAAGCTTTGAAAGGATCAAAGCCAGAATAAGAAATGCACCGATCAAAACATAACCCAAAGCACCGGCAGGAATGAAAATCGCAATAATAATGAGTAATAAAATTAATATTTTTGAACGCGGATCCATCTTATGAACATACGAATCCATCGGAATATATCTTCCCAATGCGATATTATTCATAATGTGTCACCTGCGCTTTCACACACTTGGCCATCGACTCTATATCCAGAACTTCATCCGGAATATCAAATCCCTTTTCCCTTAGCTGCATCTTCAAGCGGATAATAGCCGGTGGATTAATGCCGGTCTTTAACATCCATTCCGGATGCTCAAAGAATTCCCTTACATCCGATTCCTGTTTCACTTTTCCATGACTCAAGATGATAACGTGATCGCAATAATTCAACACATGGTCCATATCATGGGTTACCAGCAGAATGGTTTTATTCTGTTTACGGTTTAAGTCCATAAACAGTTCCATCATTTCTTTCGCTCCCTGAGGGTCCAGCCCTGCCGTCGGTTCATCCAGAACAAGAATCTGAGGATCTAAGATTAAGATTCCGGCAATGGCGACACGGCGCTTCTGTCCTCCGGATAATTCAAAAGGAGAACGTTCCAAATAAGATTCATCTAAGCCAACCATCGGAAGAACTTTTTTTACCAATGCGGATGCCTTATTTTCCGGCGTACCGAAATTTTTTGGACCAAACGCAATATCCTTTTCGATAGTTTCTTCAAATAATTGATATTCAGGAAACTGGAATACAAGTCCAACTTCTTTACGCAGCTGTTTGATATCTTTGAGCTTTAATAAAGGCTGAATATGGAATCCGGCAACATCTAATGTCCCGGCACTTGGCAATAATAATCCATTCAAATGCTGGACAAGGGTAGATTTACCCGATCCGGTCTGACCGATAATCGCAGTCACTTTACCTTCCGGAATCGATAAAGTAATTCCCTTTAAGGCCTTTCTTTCAAAAGGAGTTCCCGGATTGTAAATATGCTCCAAATCTTTTATTTCAATTGACATAATTTATCCGCCACCCCTTCTAATGTGCATTCATTTTCTTTAAAAACGCCTTCTTTTTGAAGAAGCTTCGAAAACTGTAACGCAAAAGGAATATCCAGTTTCATCTTCGCCAATACGTCTTCTTTTTTGAAGATTTCTTTTGGCGTACCTTCCATAACGACTTTTCCATCGCCCAATACTATGACATATTCGCTGCCCGCAACTTCTTCCATATCATGGGTAATAGATAAGATCGTACGGGTGTCATCCATATTTAACCGCTGAATTTCCGCATTAATGCTGGCCTTACCCTCCGGGTCGAGCATACTGGTCGATTCATCAAAAATAATGATTTCCGGTGAAATTGCCAAGATACCCGCAATGGCGACACGCTGTTTCTGACCGCCTGAAAGCTTTGTCGGTTCGCTGTCCAGATAATCCAGCATACCTACTTTTTGAGCGGATTTCTCAATAATTGCCTGCATATCTTCCTGCGGTACGCAATGGTTTTCCAAGCCAAAGGCAATATCATCGGCAACGGTAGAACCGATAAACTGGTTATCCGGATTTTGAAATACAATTCCGACATGGTCTCTTAATTCATAAACAGTATCTTGATTTAAGGTCTTCCCTAATATTTGAATCGATCCGGATTTTGCCTCCAGAAGACCGATTAATAATTTTGCGATGGTACTTTTACCGGAACCGTTATGCCCGATAATAGTTGTATAACTGCCGGCAGGTACAGAAAAAGAGACGTTTTTGATAACGTCTGTTTCACCATCATAAGAAAAAGTTAAGTTTGATACTTCTATCGAATTCATCAATATCACACCCTTTTCTGATAAAACAGTAATATTATACATATTCTGTTTTTAAATGAAAAGAAAAAGCCGGTGTTAACCGGCAAAATGATATCCTTGATAAACGGCATCGGAATCCTTGATCCACTGTTCTAATGAAGCCTGGATTTCCGGTAATGATTTTTCATCAATGGATGAGATTGTAACATCAATAGATGATGATACATCGTCTACCTTATTGTCTAAAGATAAACCGTTTGTCTTTTCAGCTACATTGGCATCTTCTTTAAATCCAAATGTAAGAACAACCGGGAATTTATCGGCATCAAAGGAAACAAATTCCTTTAAATCTTCTTCTAAAGATGATTTACCTGTTTCCTCTGCCGGAATATTAACCACGACCGGTTCATCTTCTTCCGGTAAAAGGAAATCATCTAATTCCTTTTGTCTTCTTACTTCATCAATTACTGACAATACGACAGCCGTTCCTGCCGCAATAACTCCACCAGCCAAAACAGCTAATTTTAACCAATTCATTTTTTCCTCCTAGCCACGGCTATACCATCCCCGTAATTATAGAATTCACACTCCCAATCCGGCAGCTCCTGTAAAAAATCACGATACATTTGGATCTTATGCACCAATTGTTTCGTATTACGGTTGTGTGTATTCTCAGGGTGTTCAACAAGACCGTGAAAATTCATATTATCTGAGACAATTATACCATCCGGTTTTAGAAGTGGACAATACCGATTAAAAAATCGCTGATACTGTGCTTTGGCGGCATCAATAAATATGCAGTCAAATTCACCTTCTACTTCGGTATTTAAGGCGTCTCCCTCAATTAAGGTGATTTTATCCCATAACCCTGCTTCCGTTATATTTTTCTTTGCCTGTTCAATCATATCGGGATTGCGTTCGATGGTAACAACTTTCATATCATCAAACAAACCGGCAGCACGAATAGCGGTATAACCGATTGCAGTTCCTATCTCCAGCAAAGAATGGAAGTTGTTTTCTAAAATAAGCTGCTTTAAGAATTCAAATCCCTCATCCTGGATGACTGGAACATGATTTTCCATGGCATACTGTTCCATATCTTTATATGTAGACATAAATGCTCCTTAAAAAAAGTGAAGTAGTTTCCTACTTCACGAATTGTACAATAGCCATTGGAGCTGCATCACCACGACGAATTCTTGTCTTCACTACGCGGGTGTAACCACCGTTACGGTCTGCATATTTCGGACCGATTTCGTTGAACAGCTTCTGTAATGCG
>CACYBS010000219.1 GCA_902772725.1 Erysipelothrix rhusiopathiae | reverse complement strand
TGAGGGATCATACTTTTTATCATGGTTGCCAATCACAAGATACTTTTTCCCATTCATTTTTCGAATGATATCGTTTGCCTGTTCCACTCCCATATGATGACAGAGATCTCCCAGAATATATACCGTATCATTTTTTTGAACCATATCATTGAAGTTTTTCAACAGCGTTCTATCCATCTGTTCGAGTGTTTGAAAAGGACGATTCTGCATGGTGATGATTCCCCGGTGTCCAAGATGCAGATCACTGGTAAAATAAATCATCTTACGCACCTCCTCACATTTGGTACTTTTATTTATAATTCTTTTGCGAGTGCATATCAACCAAAACAGATCTCTTCATTATTCTTTCATCATAAAAAAAACTTGCGCTTTTATCACGCAAGTTTTTCCGCTTCGTTTAATATATTTTCCACATTTTTGTTTCCGGCTTTAATTCCCATATGGCAAACCATCGCAAGAATCAAGCCAAGAACACATAGAACGATGCCCGCAATTCCCATCAAAAGGTGGATTGGGTTTGCACTAAATCCAAAGTATGCCAACATCACTCCTAATGCAGAAAACGTTAATAATGTCGTTCTCCATTTGGAGATCCGCACCAATGCATCACATTGTTTGCGGGCTTCTTCTACTAATAATTGTTTCTTTTCCGAAGTCATTATCTATTCCCGATAAAGTAGGAGAGAAAGTCTTTATCGTTATTATTAATAAGATAATCCTGGGTTGAAGAAGCCAACTAATACACCAACAAATGCGATTACAACTAACAGTAACATTACTTTGATCGGAGACATCTGCTTTTTAGCCATTAACCACCAGCAGAAGATAACGAATGTAGCTGTTAATAAGCCAGGGAATACACTGTCCAGTTTTTCCTGTAATACCATGTATGCTTCACCGGCTTCGTTATATAAGGCAAAGCTTGTCTTTACAGATACCCAAGTTGCAGATACGGCACCAATTACGATACCACCTAATGTAGTAACGGCTTCACGAATAGATTCACCGATATCACCAATTAAGAATTCAACAGCCTTTGTACCTAATTCATAGCCCTTGAAGTAAAGGAGCTTCATTCCAAAGTAAGCAAATAAGTTCCAAACTACGATATAGAAGATAGCGCCCATTGGAGATCCACCAGTGGACATACCCATAGCGATACCTAATAAGATAGGAATTACAGTACCAACTACTAATGAGTCACCGATACCGGCGATAGGTCCCATCAAACCGGCACGTAAACCGTTGATAGTTTCATCATCGACTTCTTCCTGTCCGTTTGCACGTGCTTCTTCCAAACCGGCTGTGATACCAACGATTACAGCACCTAACTGAGGTTCTGTATTGAAGAATGCAGTGTATGTATTCATTGCAGCAGCCTTACGGTCTTCATCGTTTCCGTAAAGTTCTTCTACCAATGGCAGCATTGCACACAGATAACCAAATGTCTGCATGTGCTCCTGGGAGAAGCAGGTCAGGTTTCCGTAATACCAGTTATGGAAACTCTTTGTTAAGCTTTTCTTAGATAACTGTGCCATATTAGATATCCTCCTCGTCATCGTCCCATTCACTGTCAGATCCACCGGCAGCAGCTGCAGGCTTCTTGAGCTGTAACATCTTTAAGTTATAGATAATGATTGCGAACATTGCAGCAACTACTGTTGCAGATACTAAGTTGATACCTAAAGAAGCTGCTAATGTGAAACCGAATAAGTAAGGGATAAAGTCAGTAACCTTACGAACGATCTGTTTTAACAGAATGGCAATTCCGACGCAAGGTAATAAAGAACCAACTGTGAACAGAGTCTTCATTGCGATACCATCCATTGGTAAAGTAGTCTTGATAAGATCTACTACGCTTGCACCCATCTTACACATAATAACTGTAGGAATTAAAGAGAAGCAGATGTGAGAAATCCAAGGAAGTACCATGTCAACCATGTATAATTTCTTATAATCTCTATTTTCAACAGCAGTCCAGCCAATGTGCTGCCATAACAGGTTCATTGTAGCTGTTCCGTAGAATAATACAGTACCGACTGTACCAACCATTGTACCGAATGAAGTCGCAAGAGCTGCACCATCTGCAGAAGCAGGATCTAATCCGTAGCTCTTTAAAGCAACCATTGCCAATGGGATACCGATGTAAGATACGGCACGAACGTCAGCAGAAACAGTTCCACCCGGGGTAACCAAAGCGATATATACAACCTGCATTGCGGCACCAACCATAACACCAGTCGCAACATCACCTAAGATCAAACCACAGATTAAACCACCAATTAAAGGTCTACCTAATGTGTAGTTACCAATAGAAGTTCCACCTAATCCAGGCATACTGGAAAGGGAGGCAAATAATCCTAAAAGGATTGCCTGAAACCAACTAATTTCCATAATACAATCTCCTCTAATTAATTAGTCATTGAATCCGAATTGGCCACGGAATTTTTTCCAGTTACCAATAGCTTCTTCTTTTAATAATGCGAATTCTACTTCGTATCCAGCCTTCATGATTTTTTCCAAAGCTTCTGCTTCTTCCTGAGTAATAGACTGGTTGTTACCTAACTTAGTAGCACCCGGACGATCGTTACAAGGTCCGATAATAACTGTCTTAACAGCTCCCGGATTGAAGCCCTTTTCAACAAGGATCTTTTCCATATCAACCGGGTTTTTAGTGATTAGGAAGTAGTTATCTTTACTAGCTAATACTTTTGGGCTTTTAGCGATAAATTCATCTAAGCCCCATACGAAAGTCTTCTTTCCACTTGCACTCTTGTATGCTGATTTTAAAACAGGGTTCTTTGCTGCAGCATTATTTACAGCGATAATACCATCACATGGATACTCCAAAGCCCATCTTGTACAAGTCTGACCATGAATCATACGGTCATCAACACGAATAAATGAAATTGACATTTTGTTCTCCTTTCCTAGATTTCGTCTTCTTCTTCAACTGTTACCTGGAATTCACGAATTGACTCGCGAGCTTCCGGAATCATATTGTTACGAATATGTTCCGCATAATCATCCGCAAAGTCTTTGGATAAAAGGGTACTCAATACTAACGGAAGGCTCATTCCTCCTACCATAGTTGTTTGTCCCAAAAGTCCTCTCTCCGCGATGACATTAACAGCTGTAGTCAAAGGTGAACCACCAACGATATCCGCAAATAATGCGATTTCATCGTCTTCTGTGATCGGCTCTAATAATTTACGAACATTATCCGCAAATTCATCTGCGCCCATACCATTCTTCAAGCTGGTTGAAATTAAGTCTTCACGATCGGATCCACCTAACATTTCAACGGCTTTATGAAGGCCCGGAGCAAACTCACCGTGGCTTACCAAAAACACGTATCTCATATGTCACCCTCCTTTTTCTTTTTCTGATTTCATGATAAAAAAAACGCTTTCAAAAGACAGGTGTAAAATGTAATTGAGAATTGTGACAAATGTCATTTCCATAAAAAAATCCTGACTATTAATAGCCAAGATTTTTAAGCCATGTATTTACGGTTTCCTTTACTTCTTCCCGATTGTTTTGAGCATCATTTCCTTGAACCGCAAGGCCTTCCAAGACATTACTGTCAGGACAGGCTGCAGTTAATTTACTGTCAAAGCCCGACAGTCCGGAGCCTTCATGTGTAGAAAACGGAACCAGATTCTTCCCTGATAAGGCATCTGCATTTTCTTCAAAGAAAGTATACATAATCATCGGCCAGTCACCCCACCATACCGGTGCACCGATAAAGATTGTACTGTATTTGGATAAATCCGGTACTTCCCCCGCATAGGCAGGGCGGGCATTTTCATTTTGTTCTGTCTTTGTCACATCGGTAAGCTCAGCGTACGTAGTTGGATAATGATCATCTTCCGGAAGGATTTCAAATAAATCCGCTCCTGTGGTATCTGCAACCTGAAAAACTCCAAATCCCAGCACCGGCATTTTTATCCCATTATTCAGTGTTCTATATTCCATACCATCGCCTCCCGGTCTTTTACAATTCATATTTTAAAGAAAACTAAAATATGTCGGAAGTATCAATAAATGAGGGCGGTATAAAGTTTAAACTTGGCACAAAAAAAGACATCCGAAGATGTCTACTGGTTCTTATGTAAAAATTGATTGACTTCCCTCTGGACAGCTAATAAATTACTGCGGTTGATCTGCAGCTCACTCAATTGTTCGCTCACCCGGGTATCCGTTAACTGCATCGCCTGCGAATACAAACTGAAATTCGGTGTAGTAGCTGCCGTATTCATAATTCTCGCGATTACATCCTGGTCAAAGACACTTCCGCCGGGAATATCCTGCTGGATCATCATAACCGTCTCCTCATTTTCAGCAACATGAATAATCGGAGAAATACCTGCTGAATAGCGGTACAGATCCATCTGTGTATCTTCCCCGGACGACAACAGTTTCGCAAACTCCCAGGCGTATCGCTGGTTATACCCTCTGTTGTTCAATCCAATCAACATAGTATGCATTTCCGAGATATTATCACCCTGCGGACCGGCAGGCATTGTGATCGCATCCCATTCAAAATTCGTATACTTTTTAACTCTCCATGGATATGGCTGATATGCTCGATAATCCGCATAAAGAAATGGTCGAAAAGCCACATTCCCATTATCAAAGTCTCTTGCAGAAACGGTATATCCCTGATTGAGATCATTTAACCGCTTTGTGAAATAGATAGACTCTAATACAGCCTCATCCCCCAGATAACAGGAAGTTCCATCCTCCGAAAAAATGGAAGATCCGTTAGAATATACTGCATCCTGCCATGTATATCCATAGACACCATATTGGTGTCTTTCAATATCCGTGACCGATGCACATATATTATAGAAGTCATCCCATGTCCAATTCTCATCCGGAATCGCAATCCCATTGGTTTCTAAAAGTGTTTTATTAAAAAACATAATAGTCGGTACACTCTCATAAGGAATGGCATATAAGCTATTCTGATACATTCCGGCACTTATAGAGGCAGGATAATAAACATCCTTATCAAAGGATGTATCCTTTTTAATAATTGAATCCAAATTTTCCAATGCTCCCGAACGGACCAGTAATGAAAAGTCTTCCGGAAGCACAAAATATAAATCCGGCTCCTCCCCTTTCAACAATTTCTCGGCAAGCCATTCACTGTAATCGTCTGCCATAATGCCACTTTCATAAGTGATATGAACATTTGGATATTTCTTTTCAAACTGCTCAATCGCATTATCTAAAATCTGATACGTATCTACACCCGGTGTATTCCAATAACTGCCCGCATAAACACCAATCGATAACTCAATTTCAAAATCTCTTTTTGAAACAATCAAAGCACCAACTAATGTAATGCAGGCAACAATGGCTACAATCCATTGGGAAAGTTTTTTCTCAAACAGACTATTCATCCTTATTACCTGCTATACCTGTTTGGATAGCCCATATGGCCAATTGAGTACGGTCACGGAAATCCAATTTAAACAGAATGGTACTGATATAGTTACGTACCGTTCCTTCCGATAAATATAACTTTTTTGAAATCTCTTTATTCGATAAACCGTGTCCTACAGCCCGGATAATCTTGATTTCACTTTCATTGAAATCCGAAACCATACTCGTATCAACCGGTGGATCCGCCTGTTTGGTTGCCAATGAAGAAAACTGGCGAATCATCTTCCCTGCCACATCCGGGTTGATGATGGCACCACCTTTAAAGGCAACACGAATCGCATCGGTCAATACAGAGACACTTGACCCCTTCAAAAGATATCCATCCGCTCCATATTTCAAAGCACCAAATACATACTCATCATCATCAAATGTGGTCAACACAATGACTTTTACAGAAGGGTATTTATTTTTAACAAGCCGGGTTCCTTCCACCCCATCTTTGCCCGGCATACGAATATCCATCAATATGACATCCGGTAAGCTTGACTCTATGCTTTCCATCATTTCATCAACCGAGCCAACCACATCGGTTATTTTGAAATCCGGAGTATTCTCTAAAACAATCTTAAGACTCTCACGAAACAATTCCTGATCATCTACTAATAAGATCTTAATCATAATCAATCATCCCCCCTTTTTACGAATCGGCAGACTGGCACTTAAGAAGAAACCCTGTTGTCCATCCTGTGGGTCATCTTTACGATTTCCAAAAACCATGGATCCGCTCAACATTTCTAAACGCTCCCGCATATGACGAAGTCCAAATCCCTCTTTTATTTCATCCGTTCCCGTTCCGTTATCACGGATATCAATTTGAAGGAAACTTTCATATTCATTAATTGTGATATCAATATGAGTAGCATGTCCGTGCCTTGCCGCATTGGTCATGCACTCCTGAATAATACGATATAAGGCATCTTCCTCATCCTCCGCAAAATCAAGCTGACTCGCATTTTGGGTATAAGTGATATCAACACCCGAAATATTGCGGAAATTCTCAATCAACATTTCTACTGCTTTATCTAATGTATGTTTTTCCAATACATCCGGTCGTAATGCCTTTATTGACTGTCTGACATCATCCAAACCGGATCTTGCTTCCTTTGCGACAAGCGCTAACCTTTTTTTCACAGCCTCCGGTTGAGAATCAAAAACCGCAAGAGATGCTTCTGCGCTCATAATAATACCTGTCAGCGTATGCCCTAAGGTATCGTGGATTTCTCTGGCAAGACGGTTTCTTTCACGAATCTCCGTCATTCTTTCCAACTCAATAGAATAAGCTTTCAATTGCCGGTTTGCCTCCATCAGTTGTTCAATTAACCTTTGAATCCGTTCCTTCTCATGCTCTGAATTTGTGAACAACAGAATCATATAAAAGACGAAAACCAAGCTGTTCATCGATGTGATCACACTTTCCACTGCAAATAAATAACTTCGTACCGGCTGGCCGTAATAATTCAAATAAGAAGAAAGCGGAACTACATTACGCGCATAAGGACATATTTCATATCCTCCTAAAGCGAATACGGTAATTAATACTACCATCAGTATCAAACGGATCTTATTATTTTTAAAATAATTCACCAAATCCGCCAACACCATCAACGCAATCCCCGTATAATAATAATTCAATGAAACAATGATTCCTAAGCAAGCTACGATTTCCAAAAGTGAGAAGGAAATCTGAACAGCCCGGCTCGGAGATTCATACATCTGTTTTCGAAATAATCCATATACTAAAATCAAATACAACGAAAGTGCAAACACCGGCATAATCCAGGGTTTTTCAGGAAGTAGTTCGTATGCCGATAAATAATCATAAGCTGATAAAGTATGACATACTCTATATATTGTTAAGGGACATACAAGGCAATAAAACAAGATGATGCCAAAATTAAGCACAATCATCAATTTTGCCGTGTCATTTAATAATCGTCTGTTTTCCATCATTGCCAACCTGTCAAATCGTATTGGTCTACATTTTCTTTCGTAATTAATTTCACAGGAATAATAGTCATCTTATCAACCTCTTTCCCCTGAATTAATTTGTAGCCATCTTCAACTGCTTTTAATGCAACCTTATAAGGAAATTGGGCACACGAAGCAGTCATTACGTTTTCTTGAATTAGAACCTTAGCTTCCGGAGACCCATCTACACTATAGACAGATACTTTACCTGACATACCGGCACCCTCAATAGCTGCCATAGCACCAAATGCACTGGGATCATTTAAAGCCATCACGACATCGGCTTCCGGGTGTTCGTTTAAAAGACTGGCAGTAGCCTCCATCGCATTCTCTATCTGTCCATCCGATTGTTCTGAACCAACAATCTCAAATTCCGGATATTGGGCAATGGTATCCGTAAAGCCCCGAATACGCTCTTTGCCTGAATAAGCTGTAGTATGCTCCAAAAGAAGAATCTTTCCACTCTCTTTTTCTGAAACCAAATGCTCAGCGCATAAAACACCGGCTGTATAGTTATCTGAGATAATACTGCTGGCTACCAAATCCGTATCTTGAACCGGCGCGTCCAAAATAATGACCGGGACACCTGCATCAGCCGCAATTTGAAGCCCCTGCAAAGCTGTATCCCACTCTACCGGAACCATGAAAATCAATTCAGCTCCCGCATTGATCATTTCCTGAATTTCTTCATTTTGCCGCTGTTGATTCATGGCGGCATCACGCTTTAAAAGAACATCTCCGTTCGCTTCAATCTGCTCCCTTAGACGCTGGTCCAATACATCATAATACGGATTATTCATTGTCATATAGGTGGCTCCAAATATATGCCTTTTCTCAACCCGCGAAGCCGATACATCATCCGGCCAAAAAAACATCAACATGCAGACATAAATAAATCCGCACAATATACAAACAATACCGATAGGTAATATTTGTTTTCGAATAAATTGTCCCAATTCCCCTCAACTCCTCGTGAAAATTATATAATTTATCATTTTTCACTTCAAACGGTTACACCCATATCTCCAAAATGTATGACATTTGTCATATTCAATTTTTGATTCATCATGACTTTTGTCACTTGCTATTGTTGAAAGCCTTTTCAATTCTCAAACGTTTTTCCATTTCCCATATCTTTGCGTATTAGATATTAGAAAGAAGGAGATCCTATGTATGCTACTCAAGTAAATTACATTCGAAAGCTATCAAAAGATCAATTGAGCATGCTTTGTGACATGTGCCGATACTCCAATAATTTATTCAATTACTCGTTATACAATATCCGAAAGTATTTTTTTGACACAAACCAACTGCTGGATTATAAGATCAATTTTAAAAGATGCCGCGAAAATGAAAACTATTTGCTTTTACATCCTTCCATTGCAATCTCAACAATAAGAAAAGTAGAACAAAGTTTTAGATCCTTCTATTCCCTATCATCGAAAGGAGATGATTCATCAATCAAAATCCCACATTATCGCAAGAAAGGAGGTCTTTTTAACCTTACAATGCCGGCAGATAGTATCACGATAAAAAATGGATTTGTATATATTCCCATGAGCCCTATGTTTCGAATAACTCACCCAAATAGAGAAAATATTCTAATCCCATTTCCAAAAAGAATTGATCAGAATAAAGTAAAAATGATTCATATTATTCCCTGCTGCAAAGGAAAAGAATTTAAGATCCAATACATTTACGAAGCAACAAAGGAAATACTGAACCTCGATAAAGATAATGCTCTTTCTATAGATGTAGGCATTGATAACCTTGCCACCTGTGTAACATCAACCGGACATTCGTTTATTATGGATGGCAGGCGCATTAAATCTATCAATCATCGATGGAATAAAGAGATGGCAAGATTGCGTTCCATTGCCGCAAAACAAGGAATAAGCACTACCCTTCGAATACAAAAAATAACCAAAAAGCGAAATAATCGT
>CACYBS010000218.1 GCA_902772725.1 Erysipelothrix rhusiopathiae | reverse complement strand
GTTGCCATTCGAAAGGAAATTGTGGATAACCAACAGCTTAGGGCTGTCATTTCAATGCCAAGTGGAGTGTTCAAACCCTATGCAGGAGTAAGTACTGCCGTGCTTATCTTTACCAAAACTAATAGCGGTGGTACTGATAAAGTTTGGTTCTATGATATGAAAGCAGATGGTTTCTCATTGGATGACAAGCGTAGTGCTATTTCTGAAAATGATATTCCAGATATTGTTTCACGTTTTCACAATCTAATCGCTGAAGAAGCTCGCACACGCAAGGAACAAAGTTTCTTTGTGCCTGTTGAAGACATTCGTCAGAATGATTACGATCTTTCCATAAACAAGTATAAAGAAGTTGAACGTGAAAAGGTAGAATACGAACCTGTTGATGTCATTCTCAAAAGACTTGAAGATACTGAAAATAACTATCTTAATGGCTATAGAGAATTGTGTGATATGTTAAAGGTGAACGCATGACAGAACGAAGATCATATAGAAAATTAGGTGATTATATTAAGGAATACTCTGTTAAAAATAAAGCAGGGGAAGATATTCCTGTATATAGTGTGACCAATTCAAAGGGTTTCTGTAAGGAGTATTTTAGTAAAGAAGTTGCAAGTCAAGATAAAACTTCATATAAAATAGTTCCCTATGGATGTTTTGCATTTAACCCTTCTCGTATAAATGTGGGTTCAATTGACTGGCAACATAAAGAAGCGAAAGTTATAGTAAGTCCTCTTTACAATGTATTCAGTGTTTCAGAAGGTATTTTGCAGCCATATTTATTATACTTCCTGAAGTCACCTGCAACTATCAAATTCATCGATACAATAGCAACAGGTACTGTTAGACTCAATCTTAAACTTTCAATGCTTAAAGATTTTACTCTACCTGTTCCGTCTATTTCTATTCAACATACAATCGTCTCTGAACTTGATAAAATCAATGAGTTATTATTGTACAAAAAATCACAATTACATGACATAGACGCCCTTTCTTTAAGTATCTTCTATGATATGTTCGGCGATCCTGTTGATAATGAAATGAAATGGAATATTATGCCTTTAGGTGAAATAGCGGATTTCAAAAACGGTTTGAATTTTAACAAAGGGGAGTCAGGATATTGCTATAAGTTCCTTGGAGTTTCAGATTTCCTGGAAAACAGAAAAGTTTGTTCTTCTATACTTAGTGATATAAATTTAGCAGAAAAAATCTCTGATGATTATTTGCTTCAAACAGGTGATATTGTGTTCGTTAGATCCAATGGTAGTAAGGATCTAGTTGGACGTAATATTCTAATGGACATCAATGAGCCAACAACTTACAGCGGTTTTTGCATTAGATGTAGAATCACCAACGTAGAATTTAATAGTGTTTTTCTATCATATCTTTTAAAAACTCCGTCCATGCGTCCAATTATTACTAATTCAGGTAGAGGATGCAACATATCTAATCTGAATCAGAAGATTTTGAGTGGATTGCCAATTATTCATCCTACGTTGGATTTACAAAAATCATTTGCTTTACGTATTTCTGCTATTGAATATCAAAAAAAGCAATTGTGTCAATCCATATCAGATCTCGAAACTCTACTTGCTTCTCGATTACAGCACTGGTTTAATTAAATATTTCTTGAATGAACAACAAATGGACTTATAAGAAAATAGGTGAAATAGGAACTCTCCTGCGAGGAAAGGGAATACAGAAGACTGACTTTATTGAGAACGGTCAGCCTTGCATTCATTATGGGCAAATTCATACTGCTTTTGATGTCTCTACGGATAGACACCTTTCATCTATTTCCTCAGATCTTTACAATAAATCAGTTATAGCATCTACAGGTGACATTCTTTTAACTCTTACCAGTGAAGACGTTGAAGGGTCATGTAAGTCCACAGCGTGGTTAGGGAATTACGATGTTGCTGTAAGTTCTGATGCAGCTATTTTCAAACATTCGCTTAATCCTAAATTTTTTGTATACTATACACGTTCTAATCGGTTTTTTGCAGAGAAATCTAAATATGCAAGAGGCTTTAAAGTAACTCATATTAAAACATCAGATATAGCAGAAATCCCAATTCCTGTACCTTCTTTGGAGGAGCAGAATAGAATTGTTTCTGAGTTTGAAAACATCGACAATTTGTTGATTTTGAAAAAGAAGCAATTGAAAGAACT
>CACYBS010000217.1 GCA_902772725.1 Erysipelothrix rhusiopathiae | reverse complement strand
GGAGGAAGGGACTTGAACCCTCACGAGTGTTACCCCACTAGAACCTGAATCTAGCGCGTCTGCCATTCCGCCACCTCCGCGGTACTATTCTATTATACTAAAAAACGCATTTCGGTCAATTGTTTTCTGCACGAAAAAAAAAAGCCCGAGTTGTACTCGAGCTTAGAATAATCCGGTGATAATTCCGTTTTCATCAATATCCATATCCAATGCAGATGGATGTTTTGGAAGACCCGGCATTGTTAGAACTTTACCGGTTAAGGCAACCACAAAACCTGCACCTAAACTAGGTCTGAGTTCTCTAACCGTAATTCTAAATCCGGTAGGTCTACCCATGATCTTTCCGTTATCAGTCAAAGACATCTGCGTTTTTGCCATACAGATTGGTAATTTATCCCATCCGTATTTCTTATATACTTCAATCTGTGCTTTGGCTTCATCGGTAAAGTCGACACCATCGGCACCATATACTTTAGTCGCAATAGCTGCTGCCTTATCTTCAATAGACATTTCAACATCATATAACGGCTTATAGTTATTTGGTTTGTCGCAAAGTTCTACGACCTGCTTGGCAAGATCTAATGCACCTTTACCGCCATCTGCCCATACGGTAGATAAAGACATTGGATGGCCGTTTTTCTGACACCAGTCTTTTAATGCGTTTACTTCCCCTTCGGTATCGGTAATAAATTCATTGATCGCAACTACATAAGGCACTCCGAACTGCTGGATGGTATCGATATGTTTGGCTAGGTTTTGGCATCCCTCCAACATTGCGTCGATATTTTCTTCCTTTAAGTCTTCAAACGCTACACCGCCATGCTGCTTTAAAGCACGGATGGTCGCAACGATCACAACCGCATTTGGATGTAATCCTGCCATACGGCATTTGATATCCAGGAATTTTTCTGCTCCTAAATCGGCACCGAATCCGGCTTCTGTAACTGTATAATCCGCTAATTGCAAACATGCCTTTGTCGCAATAATGGAGTTACATCCATGTGCAATATTTGCGAAAGGTCCGCCATGGATCAATACCGGGTTATGTTCAAGGGTCTGAACTACGTTTGGCAAAATGGCATCTTTCATAACCATAGCCAATGCACCTTCAACACCTAAATCGCGTACATATACCGGTTCGCCATCATAGTTATATGCCACCAGCATATTTCCGAAACGTTTTTTCAAATCCATTAAATCATCAGCCAGACAGAGGGCAGCCATAACTTCACTGGCAACGGTAATATTGAAGCCGTCTTTTCTTTCCACTCCATTTACCTTTGCTCCCTGACCGATTGTGATATCACGGAGTTCACGGTCATTCATATCCAGACAGCGCTTAAATGTGATGTTGTTTGGATCGATGTTTAATGCGTTACCCTGATAGATGTGATTATCTACCACGGCACTGATTAAGTTATTGGCTACGGTGATGGCATGCATATCTCCCGTAAAATGAAGGTTAATATCTTCCATCGGTACAACCTGGGCATATCCTCCGCCGGTTGCTCCGCCCTTTAATCCAAATACAGGACCTAAGCTTGGCTCACGAAGTGCCATCATCGTCTTTTTACCTAATTGGTTTAAAGCATCTCCCAATCCAACAGTGGTCGTACTTTTTCCTTCTCCGGCCTTTGTTGGGTTGATTGCCGTAACAAGAATCAATTTTCCCTGTTCATTGTTTTTGATCTTCTGAAGAAAATCAAAGGATAATTTTGCCTTATATTTACCATAGTGTTCCAACATATCAGCCGGAATACCAATTTTAGCAGCTACTTTTTCAATCGGTTCTAAGACACATTCCTGTGCAATCTCTAAATCTGTTTTTGGCATATTCTAGTCCATATCCTTTCTTCCGATGTCATTACGATGGAATAATTCTTTTGACTTAACTTTGTCTACTTCTCTATATGTGTGTTCAAAAGCCTTTTCTAAAGTATCTTCCAGTGAAACAAGAATCAATACGCGTCCACCATCTGTTACCAAAGTATCATCAACTTTCTTAGTACCCATATGATATATTAAACAATCCACGTTCTCTAAGCCTTCAATAACGGCACCTTTTGTAGATCCTGCAGGATATCCGGTGCTGGCAAGTACCACCCCGTGACTTACCTTATCTGTCCACTTTAATTCAACCGGTTTTCCGTCCATTACATCCAGAACCGCTTCTACAAAGTCACTTTCTAAACGAGGTAAAATAACCTCTGCTTCCGGATCACCGAAGCGGGCGTTAAATTCAATGGTTTTAATTCCATCTTTTGTCAACATCAATCCGCCATATAGGAAACCGGTAAAAGGAACTCCTTCTTTAACCATGGCTGCAGCCATTGGCTTCATAATAGTTTCCATTGCCTCGTTGATGATAGCCGGTGTAATTTTCTTAACCGGTGAATAAGAACCCATACCGCCTGTATTCGGTCCTTTATCTCCATCAAATACACACTTATGATCCTGCGCAACTTCTGTTGGTACCACAAGTTCGTCGTGGACAAGACAAATTAAAGAAAACTCAAATCCAACCAGGCACTCTTCGATTACAACGCGGTTATTTTCAATCGCAAACGCAATCTCCAAGGCTTCTTTGGCCTGGTCTAAATCATAGGCAACGGTAACACCCTTGCCGGCTTTCAGTCCGTCTTCTTTTACAACGATCGGAGCGCCTTTTTCCTGTACGTATTTCCAGGCACTCTCATAATCCGTAAAACTTTCATAAGCTGCTGTAGGAATGTTGTATTTTGCCATAATCTTCTTGGCAAATTCTTTACTGGACTCAACCTGGGTTGCTGCCTTTGTCGGTCCAAATATTTTCAATCCTTCTTTTTCGAAAGCATCTGTAATTCCTAAGGATAAAGTTGCTTCCGGTCCAACGATCGTTAAATCAATGGCCTTTTCTTTGGCAAACTTTACAAGACCCGCTACATCAGAATCACTGATCGGTACGCAGGTTCCGATTTCTGCCATACCGGGATTTCCGGGAGCCATATACAATTCATTACATAATTTTGATTTGAAACAAGCATGTGCGAGAGCATGTTCTCTTCCGCCTTTGCCGACAACTAAAATTTTCATTCCTTGTTCTCCTCTTTTTAACGCATTTATTTTAACATGAAAACTCAATAAAAAAAGGTTGTCTGGCATTCTTTTCATCATATATGTGATTCATTTTCTACTATTTACTGACTAAAGGTGAAATTGAATTATTCCGTTTCATTGAAACGACAAATATTTTGATGTAATCTATATGAGTAGACACTAACTGCGGGAGAAAAAAATGAGCAAACAAAAAAGAAGAAAACGCCGAGTGAACAAGCGGGTGTTAAGCCTTTTAAAAATATTTTTAATGATTTTAGCTGTATTTGCGATAGGAAGGGTAATCTTTCTTTTCAACAATCCGGTTGTCTTACGTTCCACATCTCCTACCGTGGAGTTAAAGGACGTAAAATATAATCCTCTGGATAATGTGCGATATGTATTTTTAGGAAGTAAATCCGATATCCAGGTTACCGGTGATATTGACACGACAAAGCTGGGAAAATATCCCGTCACTCTCAAATATAAAACCGAGGAGATTCAGCTGACATATAATGTCGTTGATACAACGCCTCCGGAATTAACGGTTAAAGATTACCAGACAGATACCGTTGAGACGGTAAAGCCGAAACAATTTGTTCAGGAATGTAAAGACGCAACCGAAGTAACCTTCTCTTTCAAGGAAGAGCCGACCAAAGAATCCGGAAGACAGCGCGTTACCATTGTCGCAACCGATACAAGCGGAAACAAAACCGAAAAGAAGGCTACATTAAGAAGAACAAAGGATAAAAAAGCTCCGACAATTACAGGATTGGACGATATCGAAATAAAACAGAATCGCGATTTAGATTTAGAAAAAGGGGTAACTGTTACCGATGATATCGACACCAAGCCGACCCTGGAAATTGATGAAACTCATCTGGATATCTCTACTCCGGGAACGTATACCGTTACCTATAAGGCAATGGACCGTTCCGGAAATGTTCGTGAAGAAAAGCGTCAGGTGACTGTCATAGTAGACGAAGATATGAATCGTCGAATCGTGTATCTGACCTTTGATGATGGACCTAGTGCTAATACTAAAAATATTTTGAAAATCTTAAAGAAATATGACGCGAAAGCCACCTTCTTTGTGACAGGAGCCAACGAAAAGTACTACGATTTAATGAAAGAAGAATACGATGACGGTCATACCGTAGCACTTCATACCTTCTCTCATGATTATGCGCAAATTTATTCCTCTGTAGACGATTACTTTGCCGACCTTCAAAAAATCAGCGATTTAGTTGAGAAACAAACGGGAGAAAAGTCATATCTTGTGAGATTCCCGGGTGGATCATCCAACTCCATCAGCGCTAACTATACAGAAGGAATTATGACAGAGCTTACTGAGCTGCTGCCGGAAAAGGGATATCAATATTTTGACTGGAACGTAAGTTCCGGAGATGCATCTGCAGATGACGTACCTGCTGAAACATTAATCGCAAACTCTACCTCTTCAGATGCCCAGCATATTATTATCTTGATGCACGATACAGAGGCAAAGAGTACAACTGTTGAAGCATTACCGGCCATCATCGAATATTACCAGGCTAAGGGTTATGAATTTAAAGCTCTGGAAATCGATTCCTATGCAGCACATCATGCCGTATTTAACTAGACCACAGAAATGTGGTCTTTTTTGACAAAAAAAGCTGCAAATCTGCAGCTTCACCATATCTTAATATCACACCACGGCCGGTTTTCAGCACAAATTGAAGATAGTTCTTTTAAATCTTCAATCACGGCACATGGATTTTCTTTTGCGAGTTTCTCCCTTTGGGTATCATCGTTTGTAAAGCCGATGGAGTAAGCAGCCATGTTTTTGGCAGCTTGAATATCCTCCGGGTTATCTCCGATATAGATCACATCATCATGTCCTACACCCATTTGTATACAGGCTTCTATCAAACCGGATGGATCCGGTTTTGGAACAGGAAGATCTTCTTTTCCCAATACGAGTTCAAAATAAGAATCGAGATCAGTCTGTTTAAGACCTCTTAGTACTACATTGTGGCGTTTATTAGAGACAACCGCCATCTTATATCCCCGTGCCTTTAACTCCTTAACGGCTTCCAATGCACCGGGTATTGTCTTCAACATGGTTGGATGAAGTTTAAGATTGATCCTTTGATAACAATCGACTACCGAAGGTACTTCATCTTCCGGGAAATAACGTCCAAAGCTTGTCTCCAGCGGCGGTCCAAAGAAAGAATACAACTCTTCTTCGCTCAATTGATATTCCGGCTTTTTCTCTTTAAAGACCTGTCTAAAGGTTTCAAAGACCAGTTCTCTGGAATCAATTAAGGTGCCATCTAAATCAAATAAAATGACAGGATCCTTATGAATCTTAAATAATTTATGAAAGACTCCCAGAAGTCCCAATACCCCAAAAGCCACCAGGCCAAGAGAAACAACCTGCGCAATACGAAGCGGTCCGAGCATCAAGGAATCCGTTCGACAGCCTTCAATAAAGAAACGGGTTGTTCCATACCATAACCCATACATAAACAGGCAGTCGCCCCTTTTCTTGTACAGCTTTTTACGGAATATAAAGGTTATCAACAAAAATCCAATGATATTTGATACACTTTCATATAAAAATGTGGGTTCCCGATACGCCTGGTCGATGAACATTCTCTCTTTAATAAAAGAAGGAAAATATTTGTAGAACGATTCCGAAACAACTCTTCCATATGCTTCCTGGTTCATAAAGTTGCCCCAGCGTCCGCATGCCTGGCCTAATAAGACATTGGGAACAATCGCATCCGCAAAGCGGAAGAAATCCACTTTCTTTTTCTTAAAATACCATATGCTGAAAAGAACACCGGCAATCAATCCGCCATGTACTGCCAATCCCCCATTCCAGATCGCAAAGATTTGGTCGGGGTGCTTGGAATAATAGCTCCATTCAAATATCACATAGTATATGCGGGCTCCGATAATCGCAAGGCTCATCATAGGAATCACATAGTCATCCAATACTTCTGCAGGATATCGCCACTTTTTTACGGTTCTCTGAGATAATTCATACGCAAATAAAATTCCAATCAGAATAAACAGAGCATACCAGGTGATATTGAAAGGACCGATCGAAATAAATATTTTAGGATCCGGAAACAGTTTCATCGTCTTCACCTGATTTATTCACCGCAATTTGAGAAAGAGCTCTTTCTTCAAATTCCTTGGCCGAATCAATTCCATCTTCCATCAATATATAATTTGTGACAGCCGTTTCAATAACCGTTGCCATTGGTCTACCAACAGATACCGGAATGCGCATATTTAAGATTTTGACACCCATGATATCCACGTATTCTTTTTCTTCGATACCAATTCGGTCATAATCCGCATCGTCAACGTATGCTTCTAAGGTAATCTGCAGATCAATTTCGGTCTCATGGGCAACTGCCTTTACACCAAACATTCTAGTCACATTGATAATACCGACACCGCGCATCTCCATGAAGCCCTCTAACATCTCCGAAGTTCTTCCTACCAAAGCGTTATGGATCTTGTAACAATCTACTCTGTCATCCGCAACCAGCTGATGACCGCGTTTAATTAACTCTAAGGCAATCTCACTTTTACCGGTACCGGACTCTCCCGTAATCAAAACACCCAATCCATAAAGGCGAATCAATTCTCCGTGAATGATGACCGATGGTGCCAAACATTCATCCAGATAAGTAATGATATTGATGATGGTATAGGAAGTTAAATCATTTGTCTGGAATACAGGAAAGTTTTTCCGCTGCGCAATTTCCTTTAATATTTCCGGGCATTTTACCCCATGCGCAATCACAATACATGGTGTAGAATCTCCTGTTAAAAACTCAAAAGAACGACGCTGGTCCACCTCATCCATCTGTTCATTAATATAACGGATTTCTTTGACACCCAGCACAACAACACGTTCTGTTTCCGTTTCCGGAAAATAACCTGCTAATTCTAATCCGGGGCGATTGGTATCGATCTGCATGATCGGTCGATTCAATGCCTCGGAATCTCCGGTAATTATTTCCCATAAAAACCGAGCTGCCAGGTCTCTGACACATACTCTATTCATCTTATTTCCTTTCCAGAAGCGGTTTTAAATACTGTCCTGTAAAACTTCCAGGAGTATTGGCAACCTCTTCAGGGGTTCCCTTAGCGACAATGGTTCCACCATCTTCGCCGCCTTCAGGTCCCATATCAATTATCTGATCGGCACATTTGATTACATCGAGATTGTGCTCAATCACAATCACAGTATCTCCATGTTCAACAAGTCTCTGGAGCACTTCTATTAATTTTTTAACATCATCAGAGTGAAGTCCGGTAGTTGGTTCATCCAGTACGAATACCGTTTTCCCCGTTGCCTTTTTCTGTAATTCACTGGCAAGCTTGACACGCTGGGCTTCTCCACCGGATAGAGTTGTTGCGCTCTGTCCTAACTTCACATACGATAATCCGACATCATATAATGTCTGCAGTTTATGACGAATCTTGGTTACGCTGCTGAAAAACTGTACAGCCTCATCAACTGTCATATCCAAGACATCGGCAATCGATTTCCCTTTATATTTTACCTGTAAAGTATCTTCGTTATACCGAGATCCGTTACATTGGTCACATGGCACATATACATCCGGAAGGAAGTGCATCGAAATTCGCAATATACCATCACCCTGGCAGGCTTCGCACCGTCCGCCTCTCACATTGAACGAGAACCTTCCTTTATCGTAACCCATCATCTTAGCTTCTTTTGTCTGGGCAAATAAGTCTCGGATATCATCAAAAACACCGGTATACGTTGCCGGATTGGATCTAGGCGTTCTTCCGATCGGATCCTGTCCGATTTCAACAATCTTATCGATATTCTCTAATCCTTTGATTTCCTTACATTGGCCGGGACGAATACGAACTCTGCCAAGCGAATGCTGGATACCTTTTGTGAGTACTTCTGTTACCAGACTGGATTTACCGGATCCGGAAATACCTGTCACAACCGTAAATGTACCAAGCTTAAAATCAACTGTTACATTTTTTAAGTTGTTCTGTGTAGCGCGCACTACCCGCAGCTTTTTTCCGTTTCCTTTACGTCTGATAGACGGAACTTCAATTTTTTTGCGGCCGCTTAAGTAATCACCGGTGATTGAATTTTCATTGAGCATAATTTCTTCCGGAGTTCCGATCGCAACGACCTCTCCACCATGAACACCGGCTCCCGGTCCGATATCCACCATAAAATCACTGGCACGCATGGTATCTTCATCATGTTCAACGACAATTAAAGTGTTACCTAAATCCCGCATTTCTTTTAAAGATGCGATTAACTTATCGTTATCTCTTTGATGTAGACCGATACTTGGCTCATCTAATACATACATAACACCGGTCAATTTTGATCCGATCTGAGTTGCCAGGCGAATACGCTGGGCCTCGCCGCCGGATAATGTTGAGGCAAGACGGTCGAGTGTCAAATAATTCAATCCGACATTATTTAAGAATTCCAATCGATTCCGGATTTCCTTTAAAATCAATTCGGAAATCTTTTTCTGCATATCATTTAACTCAAGATCCTTCATAAATTGAAGGGCATCCTTGATACTCATCTGTGTCCATTGATACAAATTCTTTCCCTGAATCTGCACACTTAATGCCGCTTCATTTAGGCGGGCACTATGGCAGGTTGGACACGGTTGGTCCGCAATAAACGTGCCATACCATTCTCTGGACATATTGGAGGTAGTTTCCATGAATCTTCTTTCAATCATCGGAACTACGCCTTCGATATATTCCACCTTCGTCTGCACAATACCGCTGCGTGAATTCAAGGTATATGCGATTGGTGTATCCGATCCATATAAAAGATAATTCAACTTCTTTTTCGGAATACTCTTAATCGGAGCATCTATATCTATTTCATAATAATCGATCAGTGCCTTTATTCTCTGCCACTCTAAATTTTCTGAATTCACGATATTTTTATAATACCGTATACCTCCCTTTGAAATGCTCAGGGTTGGATCGGGAATCAAAAGGGATAAATCCACCTTCTGGGTAATTCCTAGACCGCGGCATTCCGGGCAGGCACCTAAAGGCGCATTGAAAGAAAAGAGTTTCGGTTCCAGCTTCGGAACAGAGAATCCACATATTTTGCAGGCATAATTCGATGAAAATAATGTTTCTTTTTCGCTTGTCAAAAGAATCGCGAATCCATCCGACAGCTTTAATGCCGTTTCCAGAGAATCTGAAAAACGCAGGCGGTCATTTGATTTCACAATACGGTCAACAACGACATCGATATCATGTTTCTTATTCTTTTCTAACTGTTCGATTTCTTCTAAATATACAATTTCACCATCAACACGGGCACGAACAAAGCCTTCTTTGATCAAGCGTTGAATCAGTTCTTTAAATGTTCCTTTTTTACCGGAAACAATAGGACTTAATATGGTACAGCGGGTCTTATCCGGCAGTTCCATAATGCGGTCTACCATCTCTTTGATCGTACTTCCGGTAATCGGAATATGATGATTCGGGCAATATGGTACACCGATACGGGCATACAAAAGACGAAGATAGTCATATATCTCCGTAACGGTTCCGACAGTGGAACGCGGGTTATTGGATGTAGTCTTCTGATCGATCGCAATAGCCGGGGATAAACCATCGATTTGGTCTACATCCGGTTTTTCGCTGTTGCCGAGAAATTGGCGTGCATATGCAGACAACGATTCCATATAGCGTCTCTGTCCTTCTGCATAAATCGTATCAAAAGCCAATGATGTCTTACCGCTTCCCGACACACCGGTCATAATAATCAATTTATCTCTGGGAATTGTTAAATTTATATTTTTAAGGTTGTTCTCGCGAGCACCTTTGATCTTGATATACTTTTCCATACTATTCTCCTTAAGAATTCCCATTATAACATAATCTCTTATAAACTTATGAGGTTTTGCCTACAAAACCTCATAAAAATCCATCATCATTATACCCTATACAGCCGGAAAAAACTTCTATTAATCCATTAAAAAAGCAGGGTTCTCCTGCTTTAGTAAACTCTATGAATCACAATGTTGTGACTGCGGATATATCGAATCAAAAAGATCGTTCCCACAATACTTGTGATCGCCACAAACAATAAACATATCAATTTAATCTTAAATACTAAATCTTTCATATTATTCCTCTGTCATCATTCTTAAGATATCGATGGTCTGTTTCTCTCCGTTAACAGGACTTTCAATAAGGCCCTTCTCAACACAATCTGCCGCGTGGAAGATTTCGCCTTCAAAATCGCTGACCATATCTTTGTGGATCACAAATTCAGAACCATCGTTCATTGTCACATAGGCATCTCTTGCCTTCCAATGGAACGGAATCTCAATCATACCCTTCGTTCCGAATATTTTCATTCTTCCTGCGCCAGGCTGTACATAATACCAGCTGGCAACGCAGACAGCGCTGGCTCCGCTCTTAAAGCGAATTAAGGCATTATAATCAAAATCTACTCCGTATTCATATTTTTTGGAAATCTGTATCGTTTCAATTTCATCGCCATCCATATAATCATAGACACCGGCAGCTGCATAGATTCCCACATCTCCTGCGACCCCGCCATCTCCCGGAGTATATACCCAGGTGTTTTTTGCGGTCTCATCAAATGGATTGGCATAGGTATATGCGGCATCAATATGTTTGATCTCACCGATCAAGCCTTCGCGGATCTGTTTTTTTACCTCAATGTTTAAAGGTACAAAGAGCTGTTTCAATGCCTGCATTAAGAAACAATGATTCTTTCTTGCCAAGGCAAACAATTCTTTGGTCTTTTCTATGCTCATGACCATCGGCTTTTCGCAGATTACATTTTTCTTATGATTCAGTAATTCGACTAAGTTGTCATAATGATTCGGTGTAGGTGTACAAACGTATACCAAATCAACCTCTTCATCATTCAATAAACTTTGAAAATCATATGCCTTACGAGCACCAAATTCAGCTTTAAATTGATTCGCTTTTTCTTGATTGCGGCTGACAACGGCATACAATTCTGTATTTTCTGCGGCAAGGATACCGGCGATTACCCTTCGTGAAATAAAGCCCAACCCAAGTACTGCTGTCTTTATCATATAAAACCTCTTTTTTTCTATTATCTAGCCGATTTATCGTATGGAATTCCTTCGGCCTTCGGCGCCTTAGAATTCTCTGAAGTAAATGCCAAAATGATCAACGAAATAATATATGGCATCATGATATATACCGTGCTTGGAATATTCAAATTTGCCAGCCACTCGATACCGATATATACGTAAGATAAGGCACGGAAAAATCCGAACAGCAAAGCAGCTAAGCTGATCTTAAACGGTTTCCATTGACCGAAGATCATAACCGCCAGCGCTAAGAATCCATAACCGGCAACTCCGGCATCAAATTTCCAGGAGGAAACACCGGCTGTGATATAGACAATACCGCCTAAGCCTCCTAAAAGACCGGAAATCAAAACACCTGCCCAACGCATCTTATTTACATTGATACCGACAGAATCGGCCGCCTGTGGGTTTTCACCGCACGCAATAAGACGTAATCCAAATCTTGTCTTATAAAGGATGATGTGTCCGGCAACCAACGCGATTACCGCCACCAACATAAACCAGTTAAACTCAAATGAACCAATCTTGACGATTAATGCCGGCTTATTGGTGATATAGGAAACTTCCGTGGATACATTACCCGGGTCAACCGATGAATTCATAGCCCGTACAAATACCGTACATGCCGCAATAGACAACATATTCATGGCGGTTCCGATTAAAGTCTGGTCTGCCTTGAAATTAATGGCAGCTACTCCTAACAAAATCGAATAGATCACACCGGCCAGCATAGATGCCAGAATAGTACACATAACGATCACAAAAGCAGATGTACCGACCGGCAAAAACTTTAAGGTCAATGCACCGCCTAATGCTCCGACAACCATGATACCTTCTAATCCTAGGTTAATCACTCCGGAATGTTCGGCAAAACAGCCGCCCAGGGCAACAAGAGACAATACGGAGGCAAAGATCAATGTATATTGAATTAACAGTAACATAATCTATTCTCCTCCTTCCCTGCTGCCGGATTCCTTCTTTTTCAATGCTCTTTGTTGCAGCATGGTTTGGAAGAAACCGGAAAAACCGCAGGTATAAATAATGATTGATGAAATTAAATCCGAAATCTGGGTCGGGTAAATCGTACGGTCGATCAAAGCCCCGCCATCGGTAATATTCTGTATAAAGAAGGAAGAGAAAATCGTTCCGATTGGATTCAATCCTCCTAAGAAGGTTGCCGCAATTCCGTTAAAGCCCATCGATGGAACGGTAGTCTGTGTTACGGACCACTGCATATATCCGCTAAGGAACATAAATCCGGCTCCGAGTCCTGCCAGAGCGCCGCCAACCGCAAGGGTCATAATGATGTTCTTTCTTTCCTTCATGCCGGCATATTTTGCGGCATCGGCATTATATCCGGTCGCCTTTAATTCATAACCGACTTTGCGCTTATTTAAAACCACCCATAAGATGATTGCCGTTATGATCGATAAAGGAATCGCAATGGTTACAGTTTTATTATTGGTAAAAAACTGTGATAATCCGAAATCGGGAATCATGGCCGATGGCTGGGTTCTCGGGATCGATAAAGTATATGGGCTGGCAGAATCCTTTATACCATCACGTGTCAATACTGTATTGACCAGATACAAGGTAATCCAGTTGAGCATGATACCGGATATAACCTCGTTAACGGAACGGTACGCTTTTAATAGTCCGGTAATAGTTCCTAATAAAGCCCCTGCCAACATACCTGCCATCAATGATACAAACCAGTTCATCTGCAGACCTAAAGCACAATATAAAGCTGCACCGGCTCCGGCTACGTATTGTCCGGCAGCTCCGATATTAAATAATTTCACCTTATAACAGAAGCAGACCGATAAGGCACACATCAATAACGGTGCCATCTTAACTAAGGTATTACCCAGCGTTTTCAATAGTGTCGCTTTTCTATGCCTTGTTAAAAAATTCAATAATATCGTTCGGATTGCTTCACCGGCTCCATCCGGATTGATCATCAACAGAACAATATATCCAATCAACAATCCGACAGCTATGCTGATTAAGGAAGCCATTAAAGACTGAACGACCGGTTTCTTTAAAAAACTTGTTTTGGTGTTCATCTTTTATTCCCCCTTTCCAACATTTCTTTTGGCACCTGCCATATATAATCCTAATTCTTCACTGGTAACCTGTTTTGGGTCTAAATCGCCGACAATTTCACCTTCATACATTACAAGGATACGGTCAGATACATTCATAACTTCTTCCAGTTCCAGCGATACTAACAATACAGCTTTGCCATTATCACGCTCGGCAATCAACTGGCTGTGGATAAACTCAATCGCTCCGACATCTAATCCGCGAACAGGCTGTACCGCAATCAGTAGTTTATGTTCTTTATCCACTTCGCGGGCAATAACCGCTTTCTGCTGGTTACCGCCTGACATAGTTCTTGTGATTGTGGAAGATCCTTCCGATGAGCGGACATCATATAATTTCTCCAGCTTTTGAGAATACTTTTCAATTTCCTTCGGTTTTAAGAATCCAAAACGACCGGTAAACTGTGGCTGATAATATTTCTGTAAAACCATATTGTAGTCCAGAGTATAATCCAATACCATGCCATGTTTATGTCGATCTTCCGGAATATGAGAGATCAACATCGACCGGTCTCGAATAGAAGCTTCTGTGACATCTACTCCATCCACTTCGATTTTTCCGGAAACTAACGGCTCCAGGCCGGTTAATCCATAAACAAGCTCCGTCTGACCGTTTCCATCAATTCCGGCAATGCAGACGATTTCGCCTTCTCTTACCTGGAAGGATACATTTTTAACCGCATTGATTCCCTCTACTCTGGATGCGACAGATACATTTTCTACATTGAGAATCACTTTTCCCGGTGTGGCAGGCTTTTTTTCTACCGTCAAATTCACATCACGTCCAACCATCATGCGGGATAACTCTTCCGGAGTCGTGTTCTTTACATCTACCGTACCGATATATTTTCCTCTTCGCAAAACAGCTACCCTGTCAGCTACTTCCATGATTTCGTTTAACTTATGTGAGATAAATAAGATGGATTTGCCTTCCGCAGCCAGATTTTTCATGATTTGCATCAGTTCCGTAATCTCCTGCGGTGTTAGAACCGCTGTCGGCTCATCAAAGATCAAGATCTCATTATCTCTATACAACATTTTCAAAATCTCTGTTCTTTGCTGCATACCGACGGTAATATCTTCAACAACCGCATCCGGATCCACAGAAAGTCCATATTTTTCAGATAGAGCCAGCACCTTTTTACGTGCTTCGTCCATCTTCAAAAAACCATGTTCGGTGGTTTCTACACCCAGGATAATATTTTGGAGTACAGTAAAGTTCTGTACCAATTTAAAATGCTGGTGCACCATTCCGATCCCAAGCGCATTGGCATCGTTTGGACTCTTAATCTGAACCTCTTTTCCATCTTTTCGTATCACTCCTTCATCGGCCTGATACAAGCCAAAAAGAACCGACATTAAGGTTGATTTTCCTGCCCCATTCTCTCCTAACAGCGCAAGTATCTCCCCCTTCTTCAACTGAATTGTGATATTGTCATTGGCAATAATCCCCGGAAATCGTTTTGTGATGTTTAACATCTCTATCGCATACGGAGTTTCCATTTTTCTTCTCCTTTCAGCCGCTAAGGCAGCCACTTAAAATGATTTTATACGGCAATAAATACCGAAAAAATCGTAATTTGCACAGTGGTGTTATATAACGCTTTATTTATTTTGTTTTTTGCACATGACATCTCGGAATTTCACTCTTTC
>CACYBS010000216.1 GCA_902772725.1 Erysipelothrix rhusiopathiae | reverse complement strand
TAAAAAGAGCCGTTCCGAGAATTTCATAACGAAATTTGCCCGTTACTATACACCGATTGTTGTATACAGTGCCTTAGCACTTGCGATTATTCCATCTTTAATCACGGGACAGTGGACAACATGGATCTATCGAGCATTAACATTCTTGGTTATATCCTGTCCGTGTGCGCTTGTCATCAGTGTACCGCTAAGCTTTTTTGGCGGTATCGGCGGAGCCTCTTCCAAGGGAATCCTGGTAAAAGGATCCAATTATCTGGAAGATTTATCCCAGGTGAAGACCATTGTCTTTGATAAGACCGGCACCTTAACAAAAGGTGTATTTGAGGTAACTGCAGTACATCCGGAAGCAGGATATACAGAAGCGCAGCTATTAAACTGGGCAGCCCAGGCAGAATCCTATTCTACACATCCGATCGCAAAATCCATTCGTGAAGCTGCAAGCTTTGATGAATTGTCAAAGACAAGTGATGTTGAAGAAATTGCCGGACATGGTGTTAAAGCTACAGTCGGTGATAAAACGATATCTGTTGGAAACGCAAAGCTTATGAAACAGTTAGGCATTGAAGATGTTCCTGCATCCAGTGGCTTTGCCACAAGGGTTTATTGTGCAGCGGATGGAAACTATGCCGGATATATTGATATCTCTGATCGCATTAAGGAAAATTCTATTAAAGCGATTTCTGAACTCAAAGAAAATGGCATTGAAAAGACAGTGATGTTGACAGGGGATTCCCAAAATGCGGCAGATGATGTTGCGGGTAAACTGCATATTGATGAGGTATTTGCCCAGCTGTTACCGGCTGATAAAGTAGAGCAGGTTGAAAGATTGTTGGAACAGTGCCGTCAAAATAATACGAAGCTTGCCTTTGTCGGCGATGGAATCAATGACGCACCGGTTCTTACAAGAGCGGATATTGGAATCGCAATGGGTGGTTTAGGCAGTGATGCGGCGATTGAAGCTGCTGATATTGTATTGATGGATGATGATCCGTTATCGATTGTGACAGCGATTCGAATCAGTCGGAAAACGTTAAAGATTGTTCGCCAGAATATCGTGTTTGCGATTGGTGTCAAGGTTCTTGTATTGATGTTAGGGGCACTGGGTGTTGCCAACATGTGGGCAGCCGTATTTGCGGATGTCGGTGTAGCCATTATCGCAATCTTAAATGCGATGCGATGCATGCATATAAAATAATTAAGCTCCCATATTCCAGGGAGCTTTTCTCTTTGATCATGTTTTAAGGTATAAGATATAAGGTATAGGATAAATAAGGAAGGAAAGATGGAAATCGTTATTTCCATGCTGAACTTGATCAAAGATGATGGTTTTTATATTCCAGAACCGGCCCGTGGCAAGACCGGTTACTAGACTAGGGAATTAAGCTTTTTCTACGATGTTTTTAATTGCTTCAATGTCTTCCGGTTCTCCGGCATTTTCAACTTTGTAAAGAACTTCAACACCGTATTCATCAGCGATTTTATCGCCGGCTCCGCAATAAGCATCACCATATCCGGTATCACCGGATACTACAACACCCTTCATATTTGCAGAGTTTCCAACTAAGAAATCTTCAACTTCGGCAGGAACATCTCCATAACCGTCAGTATATGTAAATAAAATATAATCGCCATCTACTGTTTCAGAACCGTCTACGATCTGAATGGCTTCTACATCTAACTGTCTAACGATGGACTCTACATTTCCCGTACGGGAAGCATAAGCTACTTTCATAATTCACCTCCAAGTTAGCTATAACTAACTCCATGCCTATAAGATACACTATTAAGAGTTAGTTGTCTATAACTATTTTCAATTTTTATGAAAATCATGTATATTGATTACGGAGGATATGGGATATGAAAGATATAATTACATTGGTTGCGACCGATTTAGACGGTACATTTTTAACCAAAGATAAGAAAGTCACAAAAGAGAATTTAGAAGCAATTTCCCGGCTTCATGAAAAGGGAATTTTATTCGGAATCGCATCCGGAAGACCGATCGAAACAGTACGTACCATGACAAGAGACTGGGGTATTTATCCGTATGTCAGCTTTATTATGGGAATGAACGGTGGTGTACTATACGACTTTACCCAGAGAATTAAAGAAGATTATCATATGATGGATGGGGAAGCCGCATTAGATATCATGCATCACTTTAAAGATCTAGATGTACAATTCCAGGTGTTGATTGGCGAGACTCGTTTTGTGAGCCGTTCTACATGGGATACTTTACAGAGCGCTAGAATGTTGGGGGAATATGAAGTTATCGTGGATATGGAAAAGTTCCTTCTGGATCGTTCAGTAAATAAGCTGGTGATTTGGTGTAATCCGGAATACATGCCAAAGGTAATCGAACGTTCACAATCTTTACATCGTGAGGATTGTGTTGGATTTAATACGGCAGCTGAATTCTTTGAGTATGTCGATCCTGCCATCAACAAAGGCTATGGATTGAATAAAGTATGTAAGCATTTCGGTGTATTACCGGAACATTGTATGGTATTTGGTGATGAGGCCAATGATATAGCCATGTTGAAACTGGCCGGTCACAGTGTAGCCATGAAAAATGCGATTCCGCCGGCTAAGGAAGTCGCAAAATATATTTCCGATTACACAAACGAAGAAAGCGGCGTAGGCCGTTTCATCAAAGAACATATATTAGACGACTAAATAGAGCCTATATCAAAGAGATAACCCCTTTGGATACTTCCAAAGGGGTTTACAATTTTTGATTTAGGTATAAAAAAAACGGATCCAGGATCCGAATACTACATAATGGAGCAGGTGATGAGAATCGAACTCACGTAGTCAGCTTGGAAGGCTGAAGTTCTACCATTGAACTACACCTGCATAAGGTGGTG
>CACYBS010000215.1 GCA_902772725.1 Erysipelothrix rhusiopathiae | reverse complement strand
GTTCAGCGGTGAGACTCTTCTGCACAGAATGGATTTGAAGGGCATTTGCATCTCAACCGGCTCTGCCTGCAATGGAAGCAGCGATGATATTTCTCATGTCCTGCAGGCGATTGGTCTGCCGGAATTTGAAGCGATGGGGACTGTTCGCATTTCTCTTGGAAAGCACAATACTTCTAGCGAGGCGGAAATCATTGCCGACGCGCTGATTCAGGTTGTCAAGAAGGCATCTCCTGTAAAATAATAATAGATTTGTACTGAATCGTAATTTTGCATGTCCAAGGACAATTTGAATTAATCATATGACTTAAAGGTACATGTGGCGCAAAGAATATAGACAATAAACATCAAATATCGTTTAATTTGTGTGCAGTCGATTTTTTCGTAACACGTTCATTATTTTCTATGATATCCCTATAAATCGGCCTAATTCTCTATTGACAAAAGTGAAAAAATCGATTATAATACATATATCCTATCGAAAGCAGTGTCGATAGGCGCACATAGCATGCGTTACAAACCATATGCGCATCTAGTCAACCTGTGCTAGTAAGGTTATTATAATTCCGATAATACTTATCTGCTCTAAGTAAATATCGGGGAAAGGAGTCTCAAATGCTTAGAAGATTCAATGTGAAAAACTTTATGTCTTTCGATAAAAGAGCAGATGGAAATAGTGAAGAATTTTCAATGATCCCTGGAAAAGTTCGCAATAAAACGGAACATGTCATTAGTGATGGCAATGCAAGAGTCCTCCGATTTGCGGCAGTTTACGGTGCCAACGCATCAGGCAAGTCTAATTTTGTTAAGGCATTGGATTGCATGCGCCAGATTATAGCAACTGGAAGTACTAGAGGATTTACAGATAAGTATTGCCGCATTAAAGAAGAAAACCGAAGTTTGCCGAGTTATTTTGAAGCTGAAATCGTTATTGACGGTAAGGTTTATTCCTATGGCTTTGAAGTAATCCTTCAAGAATCAAAATTCCTTTCTGAATGGCTGTATGAACTCCAGCCCAATGGAGAAGATATACTGATTTTTGAACGGGATATACCTAATTCTCGCATAGAGATTAAGTCTGATTGGCGTGGAGCAAACGAACTAGAAAAGTTTTTCTCAGTATATTCAATTGAAATGGCTTCAAATAGTCAAAGCTTATTTTTGAGATATTTAAATGGCAGAGATAAAGAGGCTTTTTATACAGCTTTCCCCGACACTTTGATTATTAGAAAAGTATATCAGTGGTTTTTCTTTACGATTAATATCACATTTCCTAGTAACGTGGTAGGATACTCTTATTTTGTCAACTCGGATGACTTATCTAAAGCTACTGAAATCATTGCAGCTTTTGGAACTGGGATATTTGAGTGTATTCAATCGCCACTTTCGCTGGAAGAGTTTAAAAAGATTCTCCCAAGAGAAATTGGACAACCGCTAATCAAAGACATTGATAACTCTATAATCCGCGTACAATCCAGCTCCTCAAAGATGAAAATAAACATGGTTGCGAATGTTTCTGGCGACCTATATATGATTTTATTTGATAAGAACAAAGGAACAACTTGCAATAAAATTGAATTTATTCATTCAAAAGGAGGACAGCCATTTAGCTTTAGCGAAGAATCCGATGGTACACAAAGACTCTGGGAATTGTTGGACTTATTATTATCAGACGAAGAAGAAACTTATGTTATAGACGAGATAGACCGTTGCCTGCATCCATGCTTAACATACAAGTTCGTAGAAACATTTTTTAAGTATGCTGATTCAACCAAGAAACAGATGATTGTCACCACGCATGAATCTCGATTAATGGATTTTGATCTTCTTCGTAGAGATGAAATCTGGTTTACTGAAAAAAGGAAAAGCGGTGAAACAGATATGTATTCTCTGGAGGAATTTAATGAGCGCTTCGATAAAAAGATAGACAAAGCATATCTTGAGGGCCGATATGGCGGAATCCCACTTTTCACGACCGTATTCCCTATTGCAGAGGAACAGTAATTATGAGAGAGAAAAAGGAGTATGCCGATAGAACACGACTTCATAGTTCTGATCTGCCAAAAATGAAATACATACTGGCGTTTGAAGGTACAGATACTGAACCAATTTACTTTAATATGATTGATGAAAGAAAAGTCGAACTAGGGATTGATTCTTTAGTAATGATATCGCCCATTATCAGAAGCTTTTCAGAAAGTGGATGCAGTCATCCAAAAGTCATTGTCGAAAAACTGATGGAAACACTTACAATTCAATCATCAGGAAAATACCCGATGCGCAGAATCATCGACTGGATTGTTGAATATCTCTTTTCGAATAAGATATTGGAAATTGGTTCTGATAAAATAAATACAGACTTACAAGATATCTGCTGCAATGAACTACATCTCTCTTTAGAAGAAGATGTTGAGTATAATGATCTAGAACAGTCAGTTACGCAAATATTGAACTGCTATATTGCCCAACTCGCTCCATTGAGTATCGCTGATCTAGCTGAATGTGCCAAATCAATTATAGATTCAAATCAAATTGTTTATGATCCAGAATTTGATGTTTTATGTTTAATTGTTGATCGTGATCGGAAAAGCTTTAAAGATGAGCAATACGATTGGGTATTAGAGCTTTGTCACAAATATAGAATTAAACTATTTGTTTCTAATCCGTGCTTTGAATTTTGGCTTTTATTGCATTATGACGATGTTATCGACATTGATCAAGATGCTTTGAAAATCAATAAAAAAGATAAGCGTCGCAACGGACGAACTTTTGCTGAAAGGGAATTAAAAAGGCGAATGCCACAGTATACGAAAACCGCATATCCTGCTCACGTTCTCTTCAGCAGGATTTCCAAGGCATTAGCTAATGAAAAACTATTTTGTGAAGAGCTAACCGGCTTGAAAGAATCAATTGGAAGTAATATCGGGTTGCTCATTTCTCAAATGCAAAATTCTTGCTAATGCTTGAATTTTCAGAGCCATCATGAGATCAGTATTATGTCTGACGAATAAGCTGTCATGAATAAAAACATAATTTCCGAACGCTCCCGCAACTGTAGGAGCGTTCAGCCGCTTTTGAATCTGGATCATTTTTGAACGCTCTACGGCGTCGTCACTGCGACCAGCACCTTCTCCCGCATAGGATCTTCAGGCGGCGGATTTTGCTTTGCATACTGCCGGTTCAGCAAG